>JBGSME010000756.1:0-7023 GCA_041740335.1 Bryobacteraceae bacterium
CTCGTTGGGGCCGATCCTGCAACCGTCCATCCTTGGCCGCGTAGCGGACGATCCGGTTGAGATCGATGGTTGTGCGGCTGATCGTATCGTTGCCGTGCCAACTGCCTTCCCAGTAGCTGTCTTCGCCCTGATTCATATGAACCGCGTACAGGAGTTTGTGCGCCGCCGCGGCGGTTTTCTGTTTCAAGGCGCTGCGGGTAGTGTCCTTTCGGTCGAGCAGCCAACTGTCCACACGCTTGGTGAGGTTGGAGCCGCGATATTCGTCGCCGCCTTCCTCGGCCGATCCCTTCGTATGGTGCGGCAGGCAGTCCTTGTGGCCGTTGATGCCGATGAAATTCTTCATGGCTCCGGTGATGCCGGCCTTGTGATGAGTTTTCATTTTCGGGAGATTCAAAACCACGTCGGCTTCGAGCAGTGTGTTCGCGATGACGTAGGAATGCCGCCCGTTGCCGTGATAGACGCCCATCTTGGCCGGGTCGTAGCATGTGACCCGGTAGCTCCCTTCGGCCACCGGACGAACAGCGTGACGGCTGCCGGTTCCGAGATCGACGGTCGTGTACCCGCGCGGATCGCCGCCGTTGTCTTCCTGTACAAGTACCTTTCCGTAGATCGAACTCCGGTCAACGACGGCCCTTACCAGCCGCAGGTCACGGACCTCGGTGCGCAGCCCGCGGGCCTGATAGTACGCCACGAGAGCGTCGAGCCCGGACAACCGCAGTACCTCGGCAAACAGGCACGACTGCAGCGGAGCATCCGCGATCACGACTGTGCCCGACGGGCCAACCGCCTTCCACGCGTAGTCGCAGACGGCGCGAATGACAGACCCGTGGGTGACCACCGAGGCCGGATCAAGTCCGTAGGGGTGATAGTGCCTCACCAGGTTGGGCTTGATCAGGACGTTCGCCCCGGGACGAATCCATTCCCCGAGCGGGTTCCACGCGGGAGTATTGAGCCGCGCCCGATCCAGCCCCAGGAGGGCCAGCATCCCTCGGACACCGGCATAGACGGTGTTGGGTTCGTAGGCGAGATCGTGAAAGCCGTATTCGGGATACCGGTGATCCGGACTGAACGGCGGCGCCGGGTAGCGTGCTTCGCCGATATCGGAGATGGCGACTGTCTTGCGTCTTTGCTCGGTGTTCATTCGGCACTTCCCTTCCGTGCGCCGGCGAGCGCGAGCGCGGCGTGGACGTCGACATGCGAAATCGTAAAACGGAATTTCCCCGAGGCGGTCTGCGGAATCTGCTCACGCAATTCGATCCGCAGGTCGGCCAGCGGCCCGACCACCTCGCGAACCTCCCGTTCCACCTGATCGAGCACCGCGGAGTGGTATCCGGCTGCCGGCACGATCCGCAGCACGAACTTGTCCACTCGTTCCTGCACGAACTGAAACTGAGCAATTCCCTGGCGGCCATAGAACGCATGGGTGAAGTACTCCCCGTGAATCAGCCGGCCGTCTGCCATCAGGAAGTTGTCCGAGGTGCGGCCGACGATTTCCTCCACGCGGTCAAACACGCTACCGCAGGCACAGCGTTGCGGGTTGAGGATACCCATGTCACCGATCCGGTAGCGGATCATGGGCATGGCGAAATTAGAGAGCGCGGTGATGACGATTTCTCCCGGCGCGCCAGCTACATTGCGTCCCGTCCGGGAATCGATCGTCTCGAGGATATAGCCCGGCATGTGCACGTGCAGGCCTGAGTGGCACGCGCATTCCGATGCGATCGCCGACGCTTCCCGGCTGCCGTAGCGGTCAAACACCGGTACTTGAAACACGGCCTCGATCGCGGCCCGCATGTGCGGAAAGAGCTTCTCGGCCGAGCAGATGATAGACCGGCGGGGATAGGCCGGCCGGATGCCGCGGGCCTGCAAGTAGCAGGCGAGCATGTAGGCCGACGATGCGTACGCCTGGATGAAGTCTGGCTCGAATGCCATCATCGAGCGGTGGTAGGCCTCCATGCGGCCGGCGCCCATGTCGAAGGTGTCGTAGTAGCGCATGTTCAACGCCCACAGACGCATCGTGCCGCGCCAGCCCTCAATGAGCTTACGGTCTTGCGGGGCGCCCCAGAGTTTCGCCATGCGCGCTCCGGAAAATACGCCGGCCCGCTGGTTGGCTCTCTTGGTCGCGGCGCTCATTTCGATCCGGCAGGTTCGATCCTGCCAGAACCGAACCGGTATGCCGGTCGATCCGCCGCTGAAGTTCTCTTTGGCCTCGGTGGCTCCCCCGATCCGGAGATCGTCACCTACGGTTCGGAGATCGTTTTTGGTCAGAAAAGGCAGCCGCCGAAGATCGTCGAGTTCGACTGTTGCCGGATCGATTCCGTGATCGCGCAGGACTCCGGCATAGTAGGGAGACTTTGCCGCAGCCGCGAGAAGCCGCCGCAATCTCAGGGTCTGATCGCGCTCGACGGCGTCCCGGGTCCCGTACTCAAGCGATGCGTGCTGGTGGTGGGCCTGTCGCATTTGCCGGCGCTCCGGGGTCCACCGTTCGGCCAGGAAGCACTTGATGGGATTTTGCGTGACAAGGTCCTGAATTCGAGTCATCTTGCTGGGCTCCCTTCTTGTTGGCCTACCTCAGGCCGCAGAGATTTTGTGTCGCTTTGACCCGTTGTGGCGGGTGCGGCAACTCCGGCGCTGAACAGCGCGTCGCATGGGCAGAAATCGCAACCGGCCGCCGAGGCGGTGTCGAGCAGGCGGTGTAGGATGCCGGCGACGTTTCCGTGCACCTCCCAATAGTGGACGCCGGCGATGAAATCGGCTCCGAGACGGGCGCACAGATGAAACTGCCGTTCGAGTTCGCTCCATTCGGTGGCGGCCGTGATGGGGAACGAGGGAAGAAGGCGCATTCCGCCGGTGGAGCCTCCAAACGGATTCACAATCCCGTAGCGCAATTGAAAGTAGACTCGCCGGGCGGCCATCGCTGCGAAATCGCTTCCAACCAGAAAGTCCGAAACGCGCCGCAGGGATACCGATGCGATCAACCGCTTAAAATGTGGACGGATCGCCTCGATCGAAGGGCGGGAGATCCCATTGCCCGGTGGCACAAATGTGTGGACAGGCACGCCGAGGGTCTCCTCGAGGTGGCGGCGCGCCCGGATCGTCTCGGTGCCAATCCTGTCGGCTGGTTTCCACACGTATTCCGGTACGAGGGTTCTCGGCCCGGTTCGCCGGTACTCGTGGGTCGCTCCATGGCACATCACCGAAACCCTGCCGGCACGGAGATGCTGGCCGATCCAGCCGGTGAGTTCGGTGTTTTCGGCGAGGGGGCCGGAGTCCGGCCCCTGATAGAAGCGGACGGGGTCACCGAGGTGGGTCGCCCTGAGCGCGAATGGGGTGATCGCGAGCGAGACCGGCGCGTAAGGAAGAATCCTTCCCCAGACTCTTTCCAACTTCTCGGGTTTTGTGTAAAAGGAAGTGTCGTCGTCCCGAATTGCGAATCTCATCCTCGCTCCAGTCCTGCCGCGGCGAGGAGGTCACGGCTATCGTTGTCGCCAAGGACTTCTTCGTAGAGGCGGCCCATTTGTTCAGCCTGCGATCTCACCGAGAAGATCTGCTCGCAGCGCTGGCGGCCGGAACGTCCCATCTCCGCCGCGGCGTTCCGGTCCGCCAATAGACGTTCCAGTTGTTCAGTCAGTTGGCGGGCATTGCCGGGTTCAAACAGCAATCCGGTAACACCGTGGTCGATCGCCTCCGGAATGCCACCGGTCGCGCTACCGACTACAGGTTTGCCCCAGGACATCGCTTCAATCACGGATCGTGGGAATGGATCCGGTTCGGTCGATGGCACCACGGCGATGTCGATGCGCGGCCACACGTTGCGCAGGTCCTTCTGGAAGGGGAGATGTTCGATCCTTTTTTCCCGAAGACCGGGCCCCTCGACCAGGCCGGACTCAGGGCCGTCACCGACCACCAGGAGCCGAGCCTCCGGATGGCGGTGACGCAGTGAAGCGAACGCACCGAGGAGCACAGGAAGCCCCTTCCAATGATCCAGCCGGCCTACAAAGCCGATGGTTGTTCCGGCCGGCGAGACGCCCATCCCGTCCTGCGGCGCCGGCAGGTCCACGGCATTGTAGAGCACCCGGTTTTTCCCGGCGGGAGGGAGGTGATCGGCCACAGCCTGCGAGACACTGACCACGCGCGTCGACAGGCTGGAGGCCAAGGAAAGAATCCGCCTCACCGCCGGAGTATTCGGGAAAATGTCGCGCACGTGCCAGAAACGGGGCTTCCCGGGACATGCGGCGGCTGCCAGCAGAAGCATCTTCAGGTTGTTGGCGTGGATGAGGCCGACATCATACTCCCGCACCAGCCGCCGTAGCATTCGCACGGCGGGCCAGGCCGAGATGGCCGCGATGGGCAGACGGTGCCATTTTGCCTGGGTGCGCGAAAGCGACTGGAATGGGGTGGCCAACGGTAGTTCGAAGCGGCGTACGCCGGTTTCGATCAGATCGAGCACCCGTTCGCCGGGCGGCACCGCGAGGAGCGGTTCGTATCGGGCGCGGTCCAGGTTGCGCACCAGAAGAGACAAGCTTCGCTGGCCTCCCCCGAGGCCGATATTATTGGTGTAATCCAGGTATAGGATGCGCGTTGTTGATTTCATGAGTAACCACCTGTCGGTAAATCTGGAGCGTCTGCTCAGCCATGGACTCGACCGAGTACCGGCCCGCGGCCAGGCGTGCGGCGGCGCTGAGTTCTCCCCAACGGGGAAGCATGTCCCGGATCGCGGCGGACATTTTTTCCGGCTGGCCCACCCAGCCGGAGACTTCGTGTTCGACGATCCTTCCGTTGTCGCCGGCTCCGGTTACGACCGGGACGCAGCCGGCCTGCATAGCTTCGATCAATGAATTCGAGGTGCCCTCCCGCTCTGAGGTCAGCAGGAAGAAGTCGGAACTGGCAAACAACCAGGCGGGATCCTGTTGCGGGCCGAGAAATTTCACGTTGGCGGGCGCTTCCCGTTCGAGGCTCACTCGCAGCGGTCCATCGCCGGCGATGATGAACTCTGCTTCCGGCATTGTCCGGGCAAGTGCGAGAATTCGATCCACGCGTTTCTGTGGAACCAGGCGGCTGGCGGCGCAAAGAGTGACGTGCGGCCGGCGCAGCCTTGTGAGCGGTGTGCGCGGCTCGAGCCCATTCGGGACGACATGGACTTTGGCTGCGGCGATTCCCTCCCGAAGAATGTGGTCGGCGCCGGCATAGGAGTTGGCCACGATGGCGGTCCAAAACGGAGAGACGATCCGGTCGGCGAGCCGATACCACCAGGGCTTCCAGTCGTCGACGTTGCGGACGGAAGCCACGATGGGGCGCCCCTGGGCCGCGACCGGCCCAATCAGGTTCACCGAGGGCAACCAGCAATGAACCAGGTCCGGGTCGCAACGATGAATTGCGCGGGCAATCCGCCAAAGTACCCGGGGATCACGCAGACCGGTGCGCAGGCAGTCCACCGGGACACCGGACTCGCGCAGCGGATCGGCCCAGCGGCCCTCCGATGCGATCGCAACCACGCGGTTGGCGATCCGGCCCTGTGTCTGACGGCACAGAAGGTACAGTTGTCGTTCGGCCCCTCCCATTCCCAGAGATGCGGCCAAGTGTAGGATTTTCATTTCCTCTACCTCACGCAAGGCATCCGCTGGGGGCTACGCGTTCTTGGGATGTTGATAGTAACGGCTGTAGTAGTTGTAGTAGTGGTAGCTATCGCTCATCTCTTTGTGGACTTCGTTCAGAACGACGCCCACGACGGTGGCTCGCAGCCGCCGCAGCGTCGAGAGCACGGTCCCGATCGCTTTCCGGTTGGTGGAACCGGCTCGCGCGACGACAACGACGCCGTCGACGATCGTCGCCATCTGGAGCGGCTCGGCGAAGCCCAGGAGCGGCGGGCCATCGAGAATGATCAAGTCGTACTCCGGCAACGCTTGTTCGAGCACTTCTTCCATGCCTCGGGCGATCAAATCGGGTGCTCGCCGCGATGGAGGGCCAGCCGGAAGAATGTGCAACTCGGGCAGATTCTCGGGCGAGACCAGCAACTGGCGCCAGTCGCAGCCCTCAATGAGGACGTTCGACAGGCCGCGGGTTGCGGTGATGCTGAAACGTTTATGTACGGAGGGCTTGCGCAGATCTCCGTCGATCAGAAGAGTCCGTTTCCCTTGTTCGGCGTGAGTGAGGGCGAGGTGTGCGCCGGTGGTAGACTTGCCTTCGCTCGGCGAGGCGCTGGTAACAAGGAGACTGCGTAGCCGGCGATCGACATCGGAAAGAAGGATGGAATTGCGGAGCGTCCGGATCGCTTCTTCGAAGCCTGTGATCGCGCTTTCCGGCGCATTCTTACCCAGCGCCAGAGCCCCGCCCGGCGACGGAATCGCCGGCAAGGCGAGAGTGCCGAGCCGCCCTCGCCAACTCTTGACCGACGGGAGGGTTCCGATCACTTCGGTATTGAACGCGCGGTTGACCTGTTCCGGGTCGCGGATGGTGGTGTCGACGAGGTCACTCAGGATTGCGCCGCCGATGGCGAGAAAGATGGCCAGGAGAAACGCAATCAGCACGTTGAGCCGGATGTTGGGAAACACCGGCAGAACGGCCGGGCGCGCGAAGTCGGCCAGGCGAATCGCGCTGTTTTGGAAGCCGGCGTTGATGCCGGCCTCGCGAATCTTACGGACGAGCTCCTCGTAGAGTTTCTTGTCGCCTTCGGCCTCCCGCTTGAGCGACTGGTATTCGAACGAGCGCGAGTTGAGGCGGTCAAACTCGCCCTTGGTTTCGGCGACAGCCTTTTGCAGCATTCCTTCCCGTGCCACTGCTTGCTGGTATTCCACTTCGACGCGGCTGGCGATGTCGGTGTGCAAGGATTCCATGGCGCGCTCGATCTCGGCCACCTGAGCCGCCGACCGGCGGTACTCGGGGTGGTTGACGCCGAAGTGAGAACGGACCTGGACGAATTTTTCCCGTGCTTCGTTCTGCCGCTCGGCGAGGCGGCGCAGCTCCTCGGCCTGGCCGGAAGCCTGCACGGCTTGCCGGGCGCCTCCGGCGACTGAATTCCGGACC
>JBGSME010000757.1:0-13747 GCA_041740335.1 Bryobacteraceae bacterium
GCCCAGCAAACCACCATCGGACCGATAGATTCCCATGCCTTAAAAATCCCCGCCCGCAGGGCGGAATCTTTCACTCTTCGAAAACGCTTCGGCTCCACTTACCGGGCGGCCAACACACCACGTGCGTGACCCCGTTACTCAACAGGGCTCTGGCCCGCAGGTGCAAAGCTCGCGAGCGCGGCGTCTTTTGCGCGTAGGCGCGGAGAATTTCCGAATCCGAAACGGCGGGAGTCGTTGGCATGCGAGCTATGGTATCGCGCTGGGGCTATAGAATGACAAGTGACATTGCTGGATTTGCCATGAACCGAAGAACCTTCCTCACCGCTTCCGGGTGCCTCTCTGCGTCTCCGTGGGCCGCCGCCGCAGCCGCTGCAGGCGAACCAAAGAAAATCGCGGCGGTGATTACTGAATACCGGCCGGGATCTCATGCCGACGTGGTGGTGGGCAAGTATCTCGAGGGTTTCAATCAGGATGACCGGCCGCCCTATCCGCGCTCGAAGATCGTCTCGATGTTCACCGAGCATGTGCCGAAGAACGATATGAGCCGCGAGCGCGGGGCCAAGTACAAGGTGCCGATTTTTCGCACTGTGGACGAAGCGCTCACGCTTGGCGGCGACAAGCTGGCGGTGGACGGCGTCCTCCTGATCGGCGAACACGGCGATTATCCGGTGAACGACAAGGGGCAAACTCTTTATCCGCGCTTCGAGATGTTTCTCAAGATCACCGACGTGTTTCGCCGGAGCGGGAGAGCGGTACCGGTTTTCAACGACAAGCACCTGTCGTGGAGTTTCCGTCAGGCGAGGCGCATCGTGGAGATCTCTCGCGAACTGCGCTTTCCGATGCTAGCCGGATCGTCGGCGCCGGTGGCCTACCGCCGGCCGGCGATCGACGCGCCGTTCGGCGGCCTCTACAAACACGCGGTGGCCATTTCCTATAGCGGCCTCGACATCTACGGCTTCCATCTGCTGGAAGCGCTGCAGTGCATGGTGGAGCGGCGCAAGGGCGGCGAAACGGGCGTTCGCTCGGTGCAGTGTCTCGAGAATCAGGAGTGCTGGAACTACCTCGAGAGCAACGCCTGGGTGAAGCGGCTGTTCGAGGCGGCGCTGGCGCGCAGCAACACACGCAAGCCCGGTGAGATGAAGCAACTGGTAAAGTCGCCGTCGGTATTCGTCGTCGACTATAGTGACGGGCTCTCCGCCGCCGCCTTCCTGATGACCGGGATGCTCGAAGACTTCACCGTGGCCCTCGATGTGGACGGGCAAAGCTCGCCCGTCGCCACGCTGATGGACTTGCAGAACAGCCGGCCGCATCATCATTTTGGCTGTCTCGTAAAAAACATCGAAATCATGTTCGAGACCGGGAAGGCGCCATACCCGGTGGAGCGAACGTTGATGACCAGCGGGATTCTCGACTTCGCTCTCGAGTCGCGCATCCGCGGCCACCGGAAGCTCGACACGCCGGAGTTGGCGAAGGTCCGCTACCAGCCCTCGAGCGCATCTCATTTCTGTCTGAAAGGATGGGGGCCGGATGGCAAGCGGCTGGACTAATGCGGTGGCGTTGGAATCACAGTCGTGGCCAGCCCGGCGGGCCAACCTAAGGAGGTAGGACGATGATTCCGCGGAGAGCGTTTTTGAATAGCGTGGGCGCGGTGGCCGCCGCGGGAGCTGCACCGCGCAGCACGGCCGGCGACCTCCCTCGCAAGGTGATCGTGGGGACGATGATGCAACCTTTCTGGGTGAAGCACCCGGGCTTGCAACCGCGCCTGGACCAACTGGCCTCAGGTGTCGAGGCGATGGCGCGGGAGTCGAAGCAGAAGTACGGCCGGAGCCTGGACCTTGCCATTCTGCCGGAAACCTCGATCAGCGGTGAGGCAGGGGGCGATGCGCTGGCCTGCTCGTTTCCCTACTCGGGCGCGGTGGCGGAAACGTTCGGACGGCTGGCGCGCGAGCATCGCTGCTATGTCGTCGCCGCTACCTACCTTCGCGAAGCGGATGATTCACGGCGCTGTTCGAATGCGGCTGTGCTGGTGAACCGGAAGGGCGAGTTGGCGGGGATTTACCGGAAGCTGCATCTGGTTCCCTCGGCCGACGGCAACAAATTCGAAGTCGGCGCGACTCCCGGCCGCGACGTTCCGGTGTTCGACTGTGATTTCGGCAAGCTCGGCATGCAGATCTGCTACGACATGGAGTTCGACCATGGTTGGCGTGAGTTGGCGCGGCAGGGTGCGGAACTGATTGCATGGCCTACGCAGTCGCCGCAACGGGCTCAGCCTTGCGCGCGTGCCATGGAGCAGCGTTGTTACATCGTCTCCAGCACCTGGCGCAACAATGCTTGCGTGTTTGAGCCGACCGGCAAGATCGCCGCGCAAGTACAACCGCCCGGACAACTGCTGGTTCATGAGATTGACCTCAGCTATGCGATTCTGCCGTGGAGCGGGAAGCTGCGCAAGGGGAAGGCTCTGCAGGACAAGTACGGCGACAAGGCCGGCTTCCACTATTACGAGGACGAGGACCTGGGCATTTTCTGGTCGAACGATCGGTCGACTTCGATTCGGCAGATGGCTCAGTCGTTGGGGTTGGTGGAAGCGGAAGAGGAGTTGGCGCGGGTTCGGGAGTTGTATCGCAAAACAGGGGTGCCAGTCTAGGCGGGAACGGGGTCTGGAATATGACGGAGGCCGCAATCCCCAGATGAGCATCTCTCGCCGTCACTTCCTTGGGCTGGCTGCCGCGTTGGCATCGCCGGCCGCGGCGCACTAGCGGACAGCCACCACTTGCACCTGCTCCAGTTGTGATTGGATCGACTGGAGCGTGGTGCGGGCCGGCGGATTCTTCGGGAAGAATTCCTTGAAGGCCGCGTTCATCGCATCCATCTGGCCGATGTCCTTCAGGTAGATCTGGGCGTTCACCACGTTCTCCAGATCCATTCCGGACAGCTTCAGGATTTCGCGAATACTTTCCATCGACGATCGCATCTGCTCTTCGGTGGTCGCGCCCTTGCCCGATTTGGCCGACGTGTAGAGCGTATCGCCGGCGAGCACGCCACCGTTCGAAGAAGTGGGGCTCGGGCCGGCGCTGTCCGGCACCACGCGGCCTTTGGCCTTGTTGCGCGTGGCGATGAAAGTGATCTCGACGCCGATGGTTCCGGGAAGCTTCGACACGCAAATGCTGCCCCGGCTGGGCGCGGTGCCGAGTTTGAAGTATTCCTTATAGGCCGAGTTGAGCTTGCCGTAGGTGGGGCCTTCGTATCCTTCCGGATCGATGAAGTAGACGTTCGAAAAGACGGTGTCTTTATGCTCCAGCCCCGCGGCGCCCAGGATCTTGCCGATGGTCTCGAGCGTCTGCTTCGTCTGACCCTCGATCTCAGGGTCGAGGTCGTTGTTCTCCGGCTTGCGGCCGCCGCTACCGGAAACGTAGAGCGTATCGCCCGCCAGAACGCCGGGCCGATAGGGCCCCATTGCCGCCGGAATGGATCCCGCCGGGGGCGTCACAATGGAGATCTCGGACTTGTCGGCATACGCAACGCAGGTGACCTCGAGGTTAGCGCCGCCGGGCAATCCGGGAAACTCGAGAGTGGTACGGGCAGGGAAGTGATCGGGACCGAAGTAACTGCCGTAGACCTCATTCATCTCCTTGTACTGACCCATGTCTTTAAGCTGCACGTGACACGACACGACGTTGCCGAAGTCCATGCCAGCGGCTTTCAGTACGTGACCCATGTTCGACATCGCCATGCGAGTCTGGTCCGCGATTCCCTTGGGTTGCTCGCCGGTCTTTGGATCCTTGTCGATTTGTCCGGCGACGTAGAGCGTCTTGCCTACGAGCACTCCGGGACTATAGGGTTTCCCGGGCGCGAACTCCGCCGGGTAGATGAACTTCCGGCTGACCTTGAAGCCGCCGCTTTCCGGCGCCGTCGATTTTGTACACGCGCAAAGGGCCAAACCTGCAACGATGAGCAACCAATTTCGCAATGCTTTTCTCCTGACATACTTTCGCCGGCTCCCCCCGGGCTACGCCGGCCTCTTCACAAAATGGGACGTGAGGCAAGTCACCACGGCATTAGCGTCATTCTACTTCGCCCGGCCCGTCAACGCCATGGGAATCGCTGTCTACCTTTCCGAACCTGTGCGGATTGCATAACCGGCACGAGCGCCGCCCGGAGTTTGCGATAGCCGCAATCCGCCCGACACGATGCCCAGCAGCGAAGTTATCCTGGAAGGGCACCATGCTCAACCGCCGCCAAACCTTGGCCTCGCTGGCCGCCCTCGCCGCCCAGGCGCAACCCCGCGTGCCCGTGGTCAATGCCGCTGAGCATGCGTGGGTGCTGAATAATCCTCGCTATCCGATCCGTCCGGAACTTTCCGTTTGCCCGGCGAGTCCGCCCAAGCACGACTATTCCGCCGAGTTTCTTTTATCAGAAATGAAGACCTATGCGGTCGACCATGTCGTGATCTCCCATGTCTGTCACTATGGCCGTGACAACTCCTATGCGTCGTACTGCGTCAAGACATATCCGGGCAAGTTTGCGGCCATCGGCCTGCTGGTAGGTCACCGGCTGTACGCACCTTCCGACAAGGAAAACCCATCCCGCCTCGAGCGGCTGATGAAAGAGGATGGGCTGATCGGATTGCGGCTAAGTCCGATTTACAACAAAGAGGTCGTTTGGCTGAACGACCCCGTCTGCTATCCACTCTGGCGGAAGGCGGAGGATCTGGGCGCTACCTTCAACATCTTTCTGGCGCCGCATCAAGTACGGCAAGTGGGAGATATGGCGGCCCGTTTTCCAGGGGTCAATGTGGTTATCGATCACATCGCCATGATCGACGTCGCCGCTCCTGATTCCGACGGGTTCGCTGACCTGCTAGATCTCGCCCGGCATCCCAACGTCTACATCCGGACTTCGCTGCACAATCCGTCTAAGACGAAACAGATGCCCTACCGGGATGTTTGGCCGTTCCTGCGTCGCCTCTATGACCGGTATGGCGCCAAGCGCCTGATCTGGGCGAACTTTTTCGAATACGAGATCATGAAGGACGTAATTCCGTTTTTCGCCGCGGACGAAAAGGAATGGATTCTCGGCCGGACGGCCCATCGGATATATGGTTTCACGCGTTAGCAGTTCGCCTGAATCTGCCGGGTTTAAGAATAGGGCTGGACGTGGCCGGCGCTGCGCTAGTTCTTCGGCGCTTCGACCGGCTTCGCTCTCTCCGTCACATGCTCGGGCACGCGCGCGCCTGGTCCGTAGTAATTGAACTCCTCGCCATAGGAAAAATTGTGCTTTTTCCCGATGGTCTCGGCCAGTTCCTGCACGTAGGCTCGCATCAGATCGTTCATCGCCGCGCGGTTGATCTCCTGAAGCAGCGGCGAAGGCCTGCCGGCCAGTTCCAACCGATGCTTCACCTGCATTGCATAACGCCGGTTCGCCGTCTCCAACTCCTGAAGCACAGCGACCTTGCGCTCGAAGCTTTTGGTAATGTCCACCGGGCGAAAAGCCGCGCCGGCATGACCGCCCTCACCGGGACGGTAGGGCCGGTTGACAGCGTAGTAGTAGACCTCGCTCGCACTTGCCGGCGCGAGGCCCATCTTCGTGAATTCGTGGCCCACGTACTTCCCGCTGCCATAGGAGAACTCCTCGGCGGCCCGCCCGGTGAAGTAGTGGTCCCAATCAGGCTCGTAGTGAACCCAGGCGTCGGGGTGGAAAATGATCTGCGGCTTGTAGTGCCGAACGAGTCCGAAAATCTGATTCCGGATCTCGTTGATGGAGACCTGACCCAGTTCACCGGTCTTATGCTCCAGGACAAAGACCTCCCGGATGCCGAGCATGCGAGCCGCATTGAGGCCTTCGCGCTTGTTCGCGATTCGTGTATCGGCAGGCGACATGCCCACCGAGTTCTTCTCGTCGTTCCCAACCTGCACCACGTTGACGGTGTAGCCCTGGTCAATCATGAGCGCCAATGTGCCCCCGGCCGCCATCAGGTAGTCGCCGGGCGTGGAGGTGATCACCAGTACGCTCTTCGGTGCTTGCGCACAAAGCGTCCACGAACATAGCAGCATCGCCGGAAGTAGTGGTTTGCGCATCGGCAGTTCCTCACTTTACCATTCGCGCCCGTGCTACGATGGAGCGCTCCCGATGGCTCGAGCATTCTTATCTGTCGCGCTACTACTTGCCGCCGTTCTCACTTGCCGGGGTGCGGATCTGGTGCCGGTTCTGAAGAAGTTGCCCCCAGGCAAGGTGGTTCTCATCGTGCAACCGCACCATGACGACCACACGACCGACTATGGAATGGGCGGCCTCATCGCCCGCTTCGTGGACGAAGGCTACAGCGCCTACTACGTTCGCGCCTCCAACGACGAAAAGGACGGCACGCGCGACCTCCCCGAAAATGACAACATCAACCACCGCGAATCGGTAGCGGCGACCAAAGTTTTAGGCGTCAAGGAAGTTATCAGCCTCAATTGGCGCAATGACTATACCGCGCCGATTCCCCTCAATGAACTCCGCGCCCAGTTGATTTTTCTCATCCGCAAGTACAAGCCCGACGTTGTCCTGGGGCACAACGCGTGGGAGCACTATCAGAAGAACCCCGACCACTGGAACGTGGGCCGCGCCCTGGTGGAAGCCTATTGGTTGGCGGGCAACCCGAACGTTCATCCGGAGCACTTCAAGCTCGGCGTTGAGCCCCATCAGGCCGGGTATCTGTTTGGCAAGGCCCGCCTCGATTGGGGTCTCGGCCACACGCCAAACGTCGCCGTCGAGCTGAATGCGGAACAGGTTCGCCGCAAACAGATCGCCTATCAAACGCACCGCAATGTCTACGCGAATCCGGCCACCGCGCGCGCCTATCGGATGGAACTGGCCCGCCGGAATCTGGTCATCCCCGAGTGGAATGGACTCTCCGACCAGGAAGCCGCGATTCAGATGGAGGAGTGGCACATGGAATGGATCTCCCGTAAGCGAGGCGCGGAGGCGGGCGTTCGCTATGCCGAAGACTACTACTACCTGGACGAATTTCACAATGTGCCGGGGTTGAAAACGTACCTCAACGCCAACAGTAAGAGCAAATGAGATTCGCCGCCGCACTTCTGGGACTCCTCTACGCGGCGCAGGGGTGCTTGCATGCCCAGTCCTCTGCACAGCCCGTGCTGCTTGTCATCGCCGCCGGCACGGACGACTGTTTGGTCGCGGTCGGCGGTACGGTCGCCTCCCTGGTCGAGAACGGTGCGAAGGCGATCCTGATACGCGTCACCAACGATGACAAGAGCGCCTGGAACCTTTCCGCGGAAGAAGCGGCTCTTCGAAACCGTCAGGAAGCGGAACAGGCCGGAGAGATTCTGGGGCTGGAGGAGGTCATCTCGATCGGCTATCGCGCTCATGAGCTGGCGGACGTCCCCTTTACGACTCTACGGGACCGTCTCATCCTTTATATCCGCCACTACCGTCCCACCGCGCTGTTCATTCCGAATCCATACGCCGAGTACGACCGCGTGCTCGACCACCACTATGCGGGCCGAGCGGCCGAAGATGCCTGGCGCTCGGCGGCCATGGACAGCTACGTCCCTCCCTTCGCCGCCGGGTTGAAGCCGCACACCACACCCGAGCTTTATTACTACGCTCCGCCGCTCGATCCGCGCCGCCGCGAGCCCGAAGGCACGGCCACGTTTGTGCCCCAGCCGCGGACGGTCGATATCGCTGCCGTCTTTTCCAAGAAATTGCGGGCCCTCCAAGCTTTGAAGACCATCAGCCGATACTTCGTGATGGAGATCAAGGAGAGTCTGGATACCACCGGCCGGCATCTCCCCCTTCTCGATACCGTCGACGATGCCTCCATCGGCAGACTCGTCGAAGAGAATGTGCGCGGCCTCGCCAGGATCGCTGCGGAGGGCTCTGCCTTCGCCCAAGCCGAACAGTTCCACTTCGCCGGCGTCGAGTATCAGATTCCATCCCGATACCGGAAATAGATGGGGCTGCCTCTCCTGGCGCGATCGGACCGGAACTGGCATAATTAGTCGCAGTCAACGTTGATCTTCGCCGCCACCGACGGCGATCCCTTCGCAATCCACCGCGCGCTCGCCTGCACCAGCGCGTTCGTCCGGACCACCGTCGATTGCGTCACGCCTCCATTCGGAAAGCTTCGACGATGGCTGCGAGGGAGAGTGGGACCTGGCCAGCCGCCGCTCAAGAACAATTCCCCGATTGCTGCGCCGGACGCGAAGGCGCGATCTTCTCCCCGTGAATCCGACTTCGGCGGGTAGACGCATGGCAGCCACTCAGCCGTTTTGCCGGTTTTTACGTCGAAAGCTGGCCTGGCGATGGTGTCATCGTTTGCCGGCGCCATTCAACATTGCGTCTCGTTCGGCTCGAACGCTACGGGCTTTCGGCGTCGTTTCCGGCAAGGCGAACGGCCGTTTTCGGTTGGCTGCTAGGCTTTCTCGAATCGGCTCGCTACGACCGACGCGTCAAAGCCCTCGCTGGAAAGCTGTACCAAGCTCCGCCGGAGGCTCTCAATGCGGTCGTCGGGCAAAAGAACTTTCGCCGCAACCTTTCGACCACCTCATCACCTGCTACGACCGTGGGGCCCTGAGTTTTTGTTTTAAGAGCCGCTGCGCCCGCCCCATTCACAGTGGACGCCGGTGGCTGATTGGCAGCAGCCGGTGCCGCCAAACAAGCAAGCAAGAGTTTGCTGCCATCCGACTGCACCGCGATGCATTTCACGGCGCATGGAACTACTCGATCACACTCGCCCGTGATGCCACAGTTATTCTTTTACAGTCCCTTAGTTTAGTACCGGATCGTGGAGTAGGCTTCGACGGG
Source organism: Bryobacteraceae bacterium (assembly GCA_041740335.1). Classification (GTDB taxonomy): domain Bacteria; phylum Acidobacteriota; class Terriglobia; order Bryobacterales; family Bryobacteraceae; genus DSOI01. Next base: position 8,809 of record JBGSME010000757.1, read on the forward strand.
AATTGCTAAACCCTACGCCAACCGCACTGAGCCTGGATTCACGTCGCCGCGATCGTCTCCACGGTCACATCCCCGTTCCGCAGCACCTCTTCTCGCAGTTCCACGCCCAGCCCCGGACGTTCCGGAGCGGTGACGAACCCGTCCACTGGCTGTGGCACATCCTGGAGGAAATGCGGAAACAGGTCGTTGTAAAGGTGGTATACGCTCTCCATGATGTAGAAGTTGGTGAGCGAGGTCGCCACGTGAATCGAGGCTAACCACAGGATGGGCCCGCCGCCCGTGTGCGGCGAGGTCGGGATCTTATACGTATCGGCCATGTCGGAAATCTTCCGCGCTTCCGAGATCCCGCCGCACCACGTCACGTCGTACATCACGACGTCCACCGCCCGCGCTTCGAACATCTCACGGAACCGGAATCGCGTCGCCAGCCGCTCGCTGACGCACACCGGAATCGACGTCTCGCGTGCCAGCGCTGCATAGGCTTCGAGATTGTCCGGCAACATCGGATCTTCGAGGTACAGGATCCCGTACGGCTCAAGCGAACGCGCGATCTGCAGCGAACACGGCAGGTTCCACTTGCTCGACAAGTCGAGAGCGATCTCCATCTCGTCGCCCACCGCCTTGCGGATCCGCTGGATCGGCTCGAGCGACTGCTTCAACTCCGCCTGCGTGATGAACGTGCCGCCGTGCCGAGCGAAGGCGTTCACTGGACCCCGGTCGTACGGATACAGCTTGATCGCCTTCACCCCGCGCTTCAATAGAAACTCCACGATCTTCTCCGGCTCGTCGTGTTCGCGCATGCCGTTGATCGTCCACCCGTTCATGGTGTTGTAGAGGCGCAGTTTCTCCTGCGCCTTGCCCCCGAGCAGCCGGTAAACTGGCAGCCCGGCGGCCTTCCCCAGCAGGTCCCACTGCGCGATGTTGATCGCCGTCAGTATCCGGAACTCCGCCCCGCCCCACGGCTGGTAGGAGATCCGGTAGAAGATCTCCTGCCACAGCCGCTCGATGCGCGAGGCGTCCTTGCCGATCAGCATCGGTCCCAGTTCGCGGAGCGCACCCATGTGGGCCTCATCGGTGGGATACGATTCGCCGGTGCCGTAGATACCCTGGTCTGTGTGCAGCCGCACCCACGTCCAATTCGGCGACACACCCTGCACTCGATAATCGCGGCGAAAGCGGATCGCTTCCACCTTCGTGATCTTCAGCGGACCGGCCGCTTGCGCCGCGGCGCTCGCCGCCGCCGACCCCAGAAACTGCCGCCTCGAAATCATAACGCGACCGCGTGCCTCTTCACGTATTCGTCCACCTTGGATACCTCGGGCCGCCGCTGGTCGATGTAGTAGAACCGCTCGGCGAAGTCGAGTCCGTAAGGCTCGGCGTACTCGCGGTCGTCATCGAGCAGAAACTGCCGTGCATACTCGCGATCTGCCGTCCGGTCGTCGTCGCCGAGCAATGGGAGGCGCTTTCGCTCGCGCGCCAGCCGCGCCCGCAGTTGCGAACCCAAGTTGCCGCCGCCCTGAGCCCTGCATTCCACAATCGCGTCGATCTTCTTCTCGATGAACGGGCCTATATCCACCACGCGGTTGTACGCTTGGTCCGCCCGCGCGTAGAAATAGTAACGTTCGAGTACTTCATGCGGACCGATGCCGGCTTCGGAGTGCTCGTGGTAGTCGGTCTCCACGCCCGACATCCATGCCGCCTCCTCTACCGCACGGCCCGTGCGCCAATGGTCCGGGTTCTCCTCGTTGGGGCCCCATGGGTTGAACGTGACCACCGTGTCTACCTTGAGGTACCGGAACAGGAAGATCAACCGGCCACGGATGTCGAGCGACGAGATCGCATCCATTTCGTGGTTCTGGTAATAAAGGTCGTAGACGTCCCGGAATCCGAGCGCAGCGGCCATCTTTTGGTGCTCCTGCTCGTTGGCCAGGATATTCTGCGCCGCCGATTGCCCGCCGCGTTTCTCGTCGTTGGACGTACGAATCAGGTAGCCCGTGTAGCCTTCGGCTATCAGCTTCGTGCACAGGCCGGCTGCGAAGTAGGGCACGTCGTCCAGATGCGCATGCACCGCCGCGAACACCTTGCCCAGATGCGGATGGCCGGCTCGGGATCGTTCCACGAGGATCTCTGCCATGGCGCGTTATCCCTTCACCGCATTTCGATCCGTCCACGCTCGGATGTTGGCCGAATAGTTCGGCGGCGGACCAATGTAGCGGAACGCTTCCGCGTAGGTGAGCCCGAATCGCGTTCCGAGCAGTTTCCAATCTTCCATCAGGAAGTGCTTGACGTAGGCGAAGTCGGCCGTGGCGTCGTCGTCGCCGAGCAGCGGCAGCCTCTTGCCTTGCTTCGCCAGTTCGGCTCGCAACTGGGAGCCTGCGCTCCCCGCCGGACCCTTGCCGCGGTTGGCGACGTTGCCGCGCACCTTCGTGTCGATATACGGCCCGATGTCCACAATCCGGTTCACCAGGTTGTGGCCCTGCGGCGACCGCGCATGATAATACTTCTCCCGCACGCGCGCCGGTTTCAGCCCCGCCCGGTAGTGTTCGATGTAGTCTTTTGACGAACCCGACATCCAGCAAGCGCCTTCCGCCGCCCGCGCCGCCACAAGGTGATCTGGATTCTCTTCGTAATGGTTGTATGGATCCATTGTGATTATGGTGTCCACCTGAAGCGCGCGAAACAGGAAGATCAGCCGAGCGCGGATCTCGATCTCGGCACAGTCATCCATGCGGTGGTTGCGGTAGTAGAACGAGATCACCTTCTTGCAGCCGAGCGCACGGGCCACCTCTTCGTTATCCTTCTCGTTCTGCGCCACTCCGTAGCCGAGTGTGCGGCCGGCGGCCTCGTCGTTGGAGATGCGGATCAGGTAGGCTGTGTACCCCTCGTCGACAAGCTTCGCCACCAGGCCTCCGGCATAGAGCGGAATGTCATCCGAATGCGCCTGGATGGCGGCGAGCACTCGCCCCTGATGGGGCTTGCCGGGGCGGGCACGGTCGATCATCAGATCGTCGGTGTAGCTGTAATAGTCCGGCGTGGTGAACGGACTGTAGCCGGAATTGGGATTCGCGTAAGCCGCCGGCCGGATCGCGCCGGGTAGTTTTGTCTTCGCGGGAGCGGGCGTTGGAGCGGCGACCGGAAACGCGGCGGGAGCCGCTGCGGACGCGCCGAGAAACTTGCGTCGTCTCATACCAGCCAGCAGTATATGTCGAATCTTGCATTCGTGGGGATCTCTGAGCAGGAGGTAGCCGTTCTCTCACCTTCAATTCAACTTTCGGGTTCTAGAAATCGGACTGCCTGCGGCCTAATCCCCGATCCCACCTGGCGATGATCCGCACTTCGAAAGACCGTGGCGGACACCCGTCGCCGATGGGAAGCGCTGGCGAAGCCGCTACATTCTAGTCGACGATAGAGACCCATGGTTCGCGGGCAGTCTCCTGAAAGTGCCCCGGCTTCAGGTTAACGCTGGTCCGCACTGTATCAAGCAGATTGCCGGCCCAAGGATTGCGGCCGGTCCAACTTCCATGTTTCGGGCCCTCGAATGCAGTGGACCGTCACGATGCCAGTCTCACCGCCCATGCGGCGTTCCACAAAGGGCACGTCGACACAATGGAAAAGGCTTCCCTCCTCTCCGGCGCTTCCAGCCACGGCCGATGCCTGTCTGTGTAGCCGTACCGATATCGAGTTCTATCTCGGGCTTGCGATAGTAGAACGGGATGGAGGAACCGCCCTACAGGGGAAAGTCCAGGTGACGAGATTTGTGAAACATCCACTGGGCTTCGTCCCAACTGGTGGAGAGGTGCTTGTCGTTGAAGACTGGCACCGAGCGCTTGCTCTGCTCAAAAAAGACCGGATAATTTGCTGGTCGCGATGGTGCGGGACCGACAAGCTCGCCGCGGTTCCCGGCTCGATGAGAATGACGTGGCTTCCGCGCTGCCGATCCTTCGCCCATCCTTCCTTCTAGAAAACTCGCACGGCCCGCTCCCCCGAGACGGAGGACAAAGCTGCCATTTACGCAGGAACCTCAACCTCTCGGATGAGCCGCAGGTGTTTCGAGAAACGCAGCAATGGCTGCATCGGTCATATACTGGCCGGAAGCTCTGGTCTGGATTCGATTCGATGCCGGGCTAACTTGCGGTATAGAGTCATTCTCGACCATCGCAGCTTCGCCGCTGCCTGGCTCTTGTTCCAGTGCGACTGCTCGAGCGCTGCGATGATCGCGGTGCGCTCCCCAACGGCGGCCGGTTCCTCGCCGAGAGGACGGCCGAACCAAGGCGGGAAATCCGATTTGCTGATCGTGCCTTCGGCTGTCTCCACGGACACCGCTTCGATTAGATTCTTGAGTTCGCGTACATTGCCAGGCCATGAATGGCTTACCAGCGCCGCCAGCGCCTCTGGGTCGAAGCCGGCGATCTCCACGTGGGCCCTGCGATTCAAGTCCCTCACGAAATAGCCGGCCAGTTCGGCGATGTCCTCGGGCCTCTCGCGGAGGGGGGGCAATTCCACGCGGGTGACGGCGAGCCGGTAGTAGAGGTCCGCACGGAACTTTCCGATGCGGATCATGTCTTCGAGCGGCTGGTTGGTCGCGGCGAGGAACCGCAGGTCCAACGGGATTTCGACGGTACCGCCAAGCCGCACCACTTGCCGGGTCTCGATGGCGCGCAGCAGCTTGGCTTGCATGGCGAGAGGCATCTCGCCGACCTCATCGAGCAGCATCGTGCCGCCACGGGCCCCCGCGAGCAGCCCTTCGCGCCGGCAAACGGCTCCGGTAAATGCGCCGCGCTCGGACCCGAACATCTCGCTTTCGAAAAGACTCTCCAGGATAGCGGCGCAATTTACCGCTACGAACGGAGCATCGGCGCGCTCGCTGCGATCGTGGATGGTACGCGCGGCCAGTTCCTTGCCGGTGCCTGTCTCGCCGGTGATCAGGACGGGGCAGTCC
>JBGSME010000758.1:0-3892 GCA_041740335.1 Bryobacteraceae bacterium
TTGCTCCAGGCGACCACCGCCTTGCCGGATGCCCCAGGGTTGGCCGCGAGCACTGAGATGTAGACCCGCGGAGTGGCGCGCGTACCCGTCTCCGGTGTCTCCGCCTGGCGCCGGGCCCGCAGGTTGAAATTGAAGTGATGCTTTCCGGTGGCTTTCAATGCAGCGTCGGTGATCACCAGGGCGCGCTCGTCTCCGCGGCCCCCTTCCGCCAGATCGCCGGCCGCGAACAGCCAGCGCGGCCAGTTGATCGAATAAGTCTTGATTTCCTCGCATGCCGCGCGGATAGCTTCCTCACCGCCGTCTGCGCCCGGCGCCGGCAATTTCCGGAACCGAGCCACCACTTCGGAAGTGGGATAGCTGGCCGACGGCGTGTTCACGGCAGACCAGATGTGCTCCACGAATCGCGTGGTCAACCCTTCGCGGGCGGCCAATTGCGCCAGCGTCCATTCGGCGTGCCCCAGCTTCTGCCGGTGCTGATAGCTCCATGCCGCGTAGAAGGCCTTCGAATAACGATCAAGCCCATATGGCTTCCCGCCTTCGCCGGCCGCCGCGCGGAATCCATTAGCTCCGTAGATCTCCTGAATGCGGCTGATCGCCGATAGTTCAAAACCGCTCTTGCCCGGGTCGGCAAAGAAGCCAAGCGGCCCCGCCCCGATCACGGCATGATTCGCCACCACTTTGGCCGCGTCAAGATACCGCTCGAGGTTAGCGTCGGCGATGAACTGCACATCGCCGAAGTTGGTGAAACCTTCGCCGCCCACCGCATCGCCCGCGAACTCACCGTCGAACTTGAAGTCGATTCCCGTAAGGTCCCGCAGCGTGTATGCATACTCCGCGCTCGTGAGCCGGCGGACCGTCACGCGGCCTGGATCACCGGAGTGCTTCTGCGCGTATTCATTGAGTCCGGCGCGTACCCAGGCGGCTGCCTGTTCGCGCTCCGCGTCCGGCGGCTGCGGCATCTTGGCCGGCGGCATCCGCTTTTGACGGAGCGCGGTCGTCACTCGATCCCACTGCTGGAAGTGGCTGGCAAAATCTCGCTTCGCCATCATCTGCTCGAGGTTGATTCCCCCCATCGCCGCCTTCCCATGACACTGGAAACAGTACTGGCGGAAGGAAGCGGCGGGGTCAGGCCCGGCCGCCAGCGCGGCGGCGCCGAATAGAGACAATACGAGCAGGTTGCAGCGAGGCTTCATCGATACCAATCCACGCTCATTATATATAATGCGTCTGTGCGATGCCAGGGCCTGCCGTACTGGCTCCCTTCCCGTCCTCCCTCACGCTCGTTTGTCCACGAAAGAACGATATTGCGGCTCGTCGAAGCCGTAGATCACCCGCGCCCCATCCACCAGCAACGGCCGCTTGATCAGATTCGGATGCGCCGCCATCAGCCGGATCGACTCAGCCCGGGAGGGCGCATTCTCCTTCATCCCCCGCTCACGGTACAACTCGTTCCGGGTGTTCAGGAACAGCCGGTAATCCCGCTTCCCGATCAGCTTATCGAGCTCAGCTTCCGAGAGCCCCTGGTTCAAATCCACTTCGTCCGCTTCCACTCCGGCATCGCGCAGGAAACTCGTGGCTTTTCGGCACGAGGTTCACGTAGGCTTCAGGTAAAACTTCATTGCAGGACCCCCCTCAATATCTGGCAACGCTCGCATCAACCCTCAAGCTCCAGGCATCAATCCCGCCGGCCATGCTCTGGCACTGTTCCACGCCCTGCCGCCGCAGCCAATCAACCACGCTCATGCTCCGCATGCCGTGATGGCAGAACACGACCAGCACGGCGTTCTCGGCCCGGCTCTCCAACTCCTGAACCCGCTGCGGTACCGTGTTCATCGGAATCAGATCGGCGCCCTCAATCCGTGTGAGGGCGTGTTCGTGCATCTCGCGCACGTCGATCAATTCCACTTTCCCGCCGGAGTCAACCAGCGCTTTCACTTCTTGCACCGAGATTTCGTAAGGAAGGCTCATGTCTCGACGATTTTAGCTGACTTCGCGCTCTCCCGGTCACGCGCGGGCGCATTGTGAGGCATGATATGGAGATGCGAACAATCACCATCTGCGCGCTCATCGCGGCCATCGCGGCAACGGCACAGGTGCGCCCGCTGCACACGCGCGACTTAACGCGCCTCAGCCAGGTGCAAGTCGCCGAACAGTTGCGCAAAAGCGATATCATCTTTATTCCGGTGGGCGCCGTGGAGACCAACGGCATCCTGCCCAGTGGGCGCGACTACGTCTACCCGCTCGCGTTCGCAATGAAGATGGCCGAAGAAACCGGCGGCCTCTACATCCCGGGGTTGGTCTGGTCTTACCCGGGTACCACGGTCATCGCGCCCGCTACCATCTACATGCCTCCCAACGCCGGCGCGGCGCACTTGAAGATGCTGGCCAAGTCGCTTCTCCGGCAGGGATTCCGCCGTCAGGTCTACGTCTCGATGAGCCATGGCCCCGCGCCGCTCACCATCGGCACCCTTGTCCGCGAGTTCTTCGACGAGACCTACGTGCCGATCCTCTACATCGACATGGATCATTACCTGCCGCGGTTGAATTTGCCCGCCGCGGCACGCGACAAGGCAATGTGGGGCGCGCATTCGATGACCGGACGAATCGAAGATCTGCCGTTGAAGGGCGACTACGGCGCAGCCGAGTCCCGGCCCGCCGGTCCGATTCCGCCCAACGAGGGCTTAGCTACCCTGTCCAAGCTCGGCTTTTCCGGTAGCCTCAGCCTCGGCTCATGGGTTGCCGACGTCATGGCCCACGGCGGTGGTACCCTCGCTTTGCCTTCTACCGCCGCCGAACGCGTCGAGTGGGGCAAACAGGGAGCCGCACAGATCGCGGATATCGTCGGAAAGATGCGCCTCAATGAGGCAATGGAGGCCCTTCGCAAGCATGACCGCTATACCCAGGACGTCATCGTTCCCAAGCTCGGCAAATGGCTCCCCAGCGCCGGGGGCCATCGGTGAGCCACATGGCTTTCGGCATACTGATCTCACTGCTCGCCGCCGGTATCGCGGCTCATGCCCAAACCCCGGTCCCGTTGTTTGACTCTCACGGCGATCTTGGAGTAACTCCGCAAAAGGGCTCGTTGGCCTACGATACCGAATCCAATCGCTACAAAGTTACCGGCGGCGGCGCTAACATCTGGGGCGTCGAAGATGCTCTCTATTTCGTCTGGAAGCGAGTCACCGGCGATGTTACGCTTACCGCGAACGTGGAGTTTCAGGGCCACGGCGTCAACGCGCATCGCAAAGCGGTGTTGATGGTCCGCCAGGATCTGTCGCCCTCCGCGGCCTACGCCGACATCGCGCTCCATGGGGATGGCCTCACCTCGCTCCAATACCGCCCGGCGTCAGGCGGACCCACTCTGGAAGTGAAATCCGCCTTGTCAGGGCCCGCCCGCTTACGCATCGAGCGCCGCGGCAACGCCTTCACCGCCTTCGCCGCCAAAGCCGGACAGCAGTTCGAAAAGATCGGTCCGCAAACCGCCCAACTCTCTGGACCCGTCTATGTCGGCATCGGCGTCTGCTCCCACGACGCTAAGGTGCTGGAAACCGCCGTTTTTTCCAGCGTTCAACTCGAACAGGCCGTCGCGCCGGCCGCCGCGCCCAGCTATCGAAGCCACATTACGATCTACGATCTCGCGGCGCGGTCCAGCCGCACCGTCTATACCGGCGATGGAATCATCGAAGCGCCGAACTGGTCCCGCGATGGTTCGTTCCTGCTCGTGAACACAGGTGGCGATCTGTTCCGCCTCCCGCTATCCAATGGCGCAGCCCCGCAACTCGAGAAAATCGACCTCGGCGGCGCGTATCGCGCAAATAACGATCATGACCTGTCGCGCGATGGGAAACGGCTCGCCTTCTCGGCCTCCAGCCCAATGTCCCGTCAGTCCCAG
>JBGSME010000759.1:0-4122 GCA_041740335.1 Bryobacteraceae bacterium
GTGGCTGAGGCGGCGGTGGAGCCGGTTCGGGCGGTGGAGCCCCCATCGACGGCGATCGCGCGGCAGCAGCCGGCGATTCAGCTTCGATCGTCTGAACAATTGGTGCCTTTGCGTGGCGCGCCAGGCCGGTTGGCGGCCAATATGATAGCGAGCCTCACGGTGCCGACGGCGACATCGCAGCGAACGGTGCCGGTGAAGGTGATTGAGGAGAATCGGGGCGTACTGAATCAGTACCGGACGCTGCAGGGAAAGAGCAAGATCTCGTACACGCATCTGATGGCGTGGGCGATTGTGCAGGCGGTGCGGGCGCAGCCTTCGGTGAACGACGCGTATGCGGAGCAGAACGGGGAGCCGTTCCGGATTGTGCGCAAGGAGATCAATATAGGGCTGGCGGTGGATGTGGCGGGTCCGGGTGGGAGCCGGTCGTTGGTAGTGCCCTCGATCAAGAACGCTGGGGCGATGACGTTTGAGCAGTTCATGGCGGCATTCGACGATCTGGTGCAGCGGGCGCGGAAGGCGAAGCTTACAGTGGACGACTTCGCCGGTACGACGATCTCGCTGACGAATCCGGGTACGGTAGGTACGATGGGATCGGTGCCGAGGCTGATGCCGGGGCAGGGCTGCATCATCGCATCGGGGGCGATCGGGTATCCGCCGGAGTATCAGGGCGCGAGGCCGGAAGTGATGGCCGCGCTGGGGCTGAGCAAGGTGATGACGCTGACGTGCACCTACGATCACCGGATCATTCAAGGGGCGGAATCAGGGACGTTTCTTGGGAAGCTACAGGATTTGCTTTTCGGGGCGGCCGAATTCTACGAAGAGATTTTTTCATCGCTACGGGTTCCAGCGAGGCCGATGCATTGGGAGCCGGACCGGCCGAATCTGCCGTTGGCGCCTCCGGGAGCTTATGCACTGGCGGCGGCGGGGCAGATGCCGGCGCTGCCGGGAGCGGTGTCGAACATTCCGGCGACGATATCATCCGGAACGCCGGCGCCGTATGCGAAGGCGGGCGATTTGGCGGGATCGCCGGTGGCTCCGAAAGAGGCGGCGATTCTTCAGTTGATCAATGCGTATCGGGTTCGCGGCCACCTGATTGCGGATTTGAATCCACTGGGCGGGGCGGTGGCGTATCATCCGGAGCTCGATCCGGCCACGTACGGATTTTCGATTTGGGATCTGGACCGCGCCTTCATCACGGGCAATCTGGGATGGGCAACGGGCGAATCGTCATGGAAGCCGGTGGCGACGCTGCGGGAGATCCTGGAGACGCTGCGGCAGACCTACTGCGGACGGATCGCGTGCGAGTACATGAGCATCCAGCATCCGGAGCAGAAATCGTGGCTGCAGCAGCGGATGGAGCCGCACGGAAACGCATGGCCGCTGACGGCGGAAAACCGGCTGCGGACGCTTGAACGGCTGATCGCGGCCGAGCAGTTTGAATCCTTCATCCATTCGCGGTTTGTGGGCCAGAAGCGATTTTCGCTCGAGGGGGCCGAGACGGCGATTGCGATGCTGGATGAATTGCTGGACCTGGTGGGCGATGCCGGGGGCCAGGAAGTGGTGATCGGCATGGCGCACCGGGGGCGGCTGAACGTGCTGGCGAACGCGGCGGGGAAACGGCTGAGCCAGATATTTTCGGAATTCGAAGGCCATCCGGATCCGAACAGCACGCAGGGCTCCGGGGACGTGAAGTATCACCTGGGAGCGACGGGCATGCATCGGTCACAGAACACGGGCCGGGAGGTGGTGGTTTCGGTAGCGCCGAACCCATCGCATCTCGAAGCGGTGAATCCGGTGGTGGAGGGAATTGTACGGTCAAAGCAGACGCGGACCGGTGACGCGCAGCGCGAGCGAGTGATTCCGGTGCTGTTTCATGGCGACGCGGCGTTCGCGGGGCAGGGAGTGGTAACCGAGACGCTCAACCTGTCGCAGCTTCACGGGTATCGCACGGGGGGCACGATCCACCTGATCATCAACAATCAGATCGGGTTCACGACCAACCCGCAGGAATCGCGATCTTCGGTTTACTGTTCAGACATAGCGCGAATGGTGCAGGCGCCGATTTTCCACGTGAACGGCGATGATCCGGAAGCATGTGTGCGCGCCATACAAGTGGCGTTTGAGTTCCGGCAGCGGTTCAAAAAAGACGTTGTGATCGACATGATCTGTTATCGCCGCCAGGGGCACAACGAGGGCGACGATCCGAGCTACACGCAGCCGTTGATGTACCGGCAGATCAAGGATCACGCGCCAACGAGCACGATTTATTCGGAGCGGCTGATCCGGGAGAAGGTGGTTACGCCGGAGCAGGTGGAGCGGTTCCGGAAGCGGGTTGCGCTGAATCTGGAGGAAGGCTTCGACGAGGCGCGACAATACCCGGTGCAGTACGAAGTGGAGGAGTTGGGCGTTGTGGAGGATCTGCCTCCGGAACCAGAGACCAGGACGGCGGTTTCGCTGGATCTGTTGGACGAAGTGGTGGAGGCGCTGACGAGCGTTCCGGCCGATTTCAATTTGCATCCGAAGCTGCGCGGCCTGATCGAGAAGCGCAAAGGGGCTCTTGATAGCGGCCTCGACTGGGCGCTGGCGGAGGCGCTTGCGTTCGGCACGTTGTTGCTCGAAGGGACGCCGGTCCGGCTGAGCGGGCAGGATTCCGGGCGCGGGACGTTCTCGCAGCGGCATTTGACGTTTTACGACTATCAGACTGGGGTGGCGTACCGGCCATTGAAACATATCGCGCCGGATCAAGCGCCATTTTCGGTGTACGATTCGTCGCTGAGCGAGTATGCGGTGATGGGGTTTGAGTTCGGCTATACGCTGGGCGACCCGTTGTCGCTGGTGTTGTGGGAAGCGCAGTTCGGCGATTTTGTGAACGGCGCGCAGATCATGATCGATCAGTTTTTGAGCGTATCGATGCAGAAGTGGGGCCAGCCGAGCGGCATGGTGTTGCTGCTGCCGCACGGGTATGAGGGGCAGGGTCCGGAGCACTCGTCGGCGCGGATAGAGCGATTCCTGATTTTGAGCGCGGAAGACAACTGGTACATCGTGAACGCGACGACGCCGGCGCAGTATTTTCACGTGCTTCGGCGGCAGATGCGCGGGGGGACGGACGCGAGGGGAGTGCGGAAGCCATTGATCCTGTTTACCCCGAAGAGTCTCCTACGGCATCCGAAGGTGCTTTCACCGGTGGAAGAATTCACCGGCGATGGTTTCCACGAAGTGATTGGGGACAGCGACATAACGCCAGATCTTGTGACACGGATCCTGATCTGTTCGGGAAAGATCTACTACGATTTGTTGGCGCACCGGGAGCAGATTGGCGCGGGCCATGTGGCGATCATCCGGCTGGAGCAATTGTATCCGTTCCCGGCGCAGGATCTGCAGGATCAGGTTGACCGGTATCCGGCGACGGCGGACGTGGCCTGGGTACAGGAAGAACCGTTGAATATGGGACCGTGGCGGCTGATGAGTGACAACTTGCAGCCGATGCTCGATCGTGGGCGGCGGCGGCTGCGGTTTATCGGGAGGCCGGAGAGCGCGAGCCCGGCATCGGGGTCGTATCGAACGCACGAGCGGGAGCAGAAAGATATTCTCGAAGCGGCGTTTGCGGAAGCGCGGGTTGCCCCGGTGAAGAAGGTTCGGGTGGTGCGGCGGCGCAGTATCGCGAAGTAGCGAGAAGCCATGGTCATCACAGGCATTTATTACGCGCTTGCCTTTGTGGGAGGCGGCCTGTTGGTGGCGTGGTTGACGCGGCCGGTGTGGGCGGCGCCGATGTTTGTGCTGGCGGCGTTCTTTCTGTGGTTCTTTCGGGATCCGGAGCGGAGGGTGCCGCAGGGTCCGCATGCGGTGTCGCCGGCGGACGGGCGGGTGACGGCGATAAAGCCGGAGGGAACGGGGCTGACACGAATCAGCATTTTCCTAAGCCCGATTGACGTTCACGTGAACCGGACGCCGGTGGGCGGCCGGATTGTGGAGGCGGTGTATAAGCCGGGCGAGTTTCTGGTGGCGAGCCGGGAGGAAGCTTCGGTGCGCAACGAACAGAACGTGGTGACGGTGGAGTGCGCCGACGGAGTGAGGGTGATATTCAAGCAGATAGCGGGACTGGTGGCGCGGCGGGTGGTGTTC
>JBGSME010000760.1:0-1853 GCA_041740335.1 Bryobacteraceae bacterium
GGTGCGCTCACCGGAGTTCCGCTGCTGTATTTTGCCGGAATCGCCATCGGCTTGAAGTTCGATAGCGGTAAGGCCCTGGCACGAGCCGCGCAGGCACCGCCGGCCCTGGCGCCGCTGCGGGAGGAGCCTAAGACGGAGCCGCTGGCGCCATCCCTTGCGCAGTTGCGGCCGAGGATCGATCTCGATCTATGCGTGGGCTGCGCCTCTTGCGTCCACGTGTGCCCCTTCAACGTGCTCGAGATGGTTGACGAGAAGGCGAAGGCTGTCCGAATGGATGACTGCACCGGGTTTGCCGCCTGTGTCGCGGAATGTCCAACCGAGGCGATTGTGATGGTGGAGGACGGTTCTCGCGCCACGCAGGAACTGCCCGTCTACGATGAGAACCTGGAAACGAATGTTCCAGGCTTGTACCTTGCCGGGGAAGTAACCGGGAAGGCGCTCATCAAGGTGGCCATCAATCACGGCCGGAGTGTGGTTCGGGCCATTGGAAAGCAACTGCCGCCGGCCGGTTCGAGGTATGACGTGATCGTGGTAGGCGCCGGCCCCGCCGGAACCAGCGCCGCGCTGGCCGCGATGAATGACAAGCTGAACGTGCTGATTCTCGAACAGGGAACCTTGGCGAACACGATTAGCAACTATCCCCGCCAGAAGTTTGTGATGGCGGAGCCGGTGATGATGCCCCTGGTGGGTCCGCTTTGGATGGAGGACGCTTCCAAGGAGGAACTGCTGGAACGTTGGCAGGAAATCGTCCAAAAGACCGGGCTGGTGATCAACGAGCAGGAAAAGGTGCTCGGTGTGGTCCGGCACGAAGAACATTTTACGGTCAGGTCCGTCAAGGGCGAGTACGAGGGGTCGCGTGTGGTGCTGGCGATCGGCCGGCGCGGGAGCCCTCGCAAGCTGGGGGTGCCGGGCGAGGATTCGGCCAAGGTTGCCTACAGTCTGTTGGACGCCGAGGCCTATCGGGAAAAGTCGATCTGTATCGTCGGCGGCGGCGATAGCGGGATTGAGGCCGCCAACGGTCTAGCGCGGCCCGACCTCCAGAATAAAGTTTTCCTGGTGCACCGGGGGACGAGTTTCAGCGCCGCCAAGAGCCGTAATCAGAAGAAGATCACTAAGAACATCGATGCGTCGCGTATTACCGTGTTCTTCTCGGCCGGGATCACCGAGATCCGCCCGCAGTCGGTTGTTGTGAAGACGGGGCCCGGTCCGGTGGAGATTGAGAACGACTTCGTGTTTGTGATGGCGGGCGGTGAGAATCCGAAGAAGTTTCTGAGCGAGTGCGGCATCGAGTTCTCGCATCGCGCGCTCCGGTGACCAACGCCGGGCGGACTGTTCGAGGGCGAGCTAGTGGGGCTGGAAGCGGAAATCGGACAGCCCGATTTCATCGCTTCCGAATACCAGGAATCCGAATTTGCCGTCGGAGAAGTCGCGGCCCTGTTGGGTCCAGGTGTCGAGTGCGACCCATGCCTGATCGCGCATGACGCTGTGCTTCACGCGGTCCGGCGAAACATCGATTTGCACGGTCCACTTCTTGTCCTTGCCGGCTGCGCCGTGCCGGACCTTCTTGCTGCGATTGGTCTTGCTGCCGTTGGCGATCTCGAACATGCCGAAATTCTCGTTGTCCAGTTCGAAGAAGGTGTAGTTGCGGGGATCGGAATAGTCGACCGTCCACCGGACGCGGCCTCCGCGAAGTGCGTGGGCGGCGAAGGTGAAAATGCCGTTCACGGGTAAGTTGTAGGCCAGGAACGCCTGTCCCCGGTGCCTCCACACGCCGTCCTCAAGGCGCCATGCGCCGGGGTCGGCAAAGTCGGCGATGGTGCCGGCTCTCGGCGCGGCGGGAGCGGGGGGAGTTG
>JBGSME010000761.1:0-4799 GCA_041740335.1 Bryobacteraceae bacterium
GGCTGGTGGTGCTGGCGGCGCGAGGCACCTCCGACAACGCGGCGCAGTTCGGGCGGTATCTGCTCGAGATCTCCACGGGGACTCCGGTGTCGATGGCGGCGCCATCGATCTTCACGCTATACGGGGGCGGGCTGAACTACAAAGACGCGCTCGTTGTCGGCATCTCGCAATCGGGAGAATCCACCGATACCAACATTGTGCTTGCGAATGCGCGGGAGCAAGGCGCGTTGACGGTGGGCATCACCAACGAAGCGGGCAGTTCGATGGCGAAGCTGGCCGAGGTGGTGTTTCTGGTGCGTGCGGGGCGGGAGCGCAGCGTGGCGGCGACGAAGACGTACACGGGCCAGATGTTGATGGTGTACCTGCTCGCTTATGCGATGGGCGCGCCGATCACGCTCGACCAACTGCGGCAGATTCCAGCATGGGCCGATGCGGCTCTGCGGCTGGAGAATGATATCGGCGTGCGGGCATCGCGATACCGCTTCATGGAGCGCACGGTCGTAGTTGGGCGCGGGTTGAACTATGCCAACGCGTTCGAATTCGCGCTGAAACTGATGGAGACGTGCTATATCGTGGCCGAGCGCTTTTCGTCGGCGGACTTTCTGCATGGGCCGATTGCGATGGTGGAGTCCTCATTCCCGGTGTTTCTGTTCACGCCGGGCGGAGTGACGTGGGCCTCGATGCAAACGATTCTTGAAAAGGTGGGCGAGGCGAAGGCGGAGATGATGCTAATCACGGACCGGGCAAACCCAGAGGCTCTGAACCTGGGGCTACGGACGGTGTGCGTGCCGGCACGGGTGAGCAATGAGGGTCCGCTGCCGGAGGATGTGTTCACGCCGATTCCATACATTATTCCGGCGCAGTTGTTCGCGGCGGCGCTGGCGGTGGAGAAGGGCTTAAATCCGGATGAGCCGCGTGGGTTGTCGAAGGTAACGCGGACGCTGTAGGCCCGCGCACGCAGATCGATGGGTTCCCCTTAGGCTCGACGCCGCTTCCGTTGGACCAATAGCAGTCCGCCGATTCCGAGGCCGATCAATGACACGGTTGCCGGCTCGGGCACAGCCGGCGCGTCGGCGAAGGCGAGTCCTTTCGATTGGTGATCCAGTTGGCCGATGAGCGTGGGTACGCCCGCTGGAGTGACGCTGAACAGGGGACCGGAGCCATGGTTCTGCTTCCACAGGAAGACACCCTGATTGGCCCACCAAGTGAGCGCTTGCGTCTCTTCGCCTGTCAGCGCGGAACCGGTGATATCGATATCGGTAATGGCCAGGGTCCCCAGATTCACCGTTTCAAAACAGACGCCGTCATCGTTCAGCCTATCGCAGTCGCCGGTGTGTCCCGAGGCATGGTAGAGCAAGCCGTCGACGGGATTGAATGCGATTGCCTCGCCGTCGTCGCCGGCGCCCAAGGCGAGGAACAGAGTCGCCGCGCCGGTAGCGGTGTTGATGGTGAAGAGCGTCTCGGGAGTCGTTGCGCCATCGCCGGTAACGCCATAGAGGGTTCCGGCGGCGTCGAAGGCGAGTCCGGCGAAATTGTCACCTGTATCTCCGATTACGGTAGCCACTCCGGTAAGCGGATTGATGGTCGCGAGCGATCGTCCCGATTGCCCTTGCAGCTTCAATAGCGCATACAATGTGCCGGTATTGGGGTCCGCCGCCAGGCCGGTAGAACCTGTAACGGTTCCCACGCCGGTAGTGATGCCAATTGTGGTCAGCGTGGCTGCGGTGAACGGATCGACGGTGTACAGGTTGGGATTCCCCTGGTCAACGGAATACAGGATCGGCGAAGCATGCAATGCCATCACGGTCAATGC
Organism: Bryobacteraceae bacterium; assembly: GCA_041740335.1. Classification (GTDB taxonomy): domain Bacteria; phylum Acidobacteriota; class Terriglobia; order Bryobacterales; family Bryobacteraceae; genus DSOI01. The sequence continues at coordinate 1,814 of JBGSME010000761.1, forward strand.
GAGCACGCACGTCGTCCGGGCGAATTGACTGATATAGTTCATTGGTCTCTCAAGACCCTCAAAGAAGCGGTCCCATCCCACGCGGGGAGTGAGACCGATCGTGATACGATGCCCAAAATGCCTCGGGTGTTCACCGCCGCCGACCTTGCGTTCTTCGACGAGAACGGTTATGTCATCCTTCACGAGGCCGCGCCGCGCGGGATGATCGACGCTCTTGTGGCGGCGACTTGGGAATTCATGGAAATGGACCCTGAGGATCCGTCGACGTGGTATCGGCCTCCGGAACGCTTGAACGGGATGCCGGAGTTGAACGGCGCGGGTATGGTGGAGATGTACAATCACCCGTCGTTGTGGGCGATCCGGCAGTTGCCGCGGATCCATGGCGCGTTCGCCGACCTTTGGGACACCGAGAAGCTATGGGTGACCATTGACCGTGTGAATCTGAACGTGCCGAACCGTCCCGGGCAGGAGTTCCGCGGCTTCATCCACTGGGATATCGACACGACGCTCGATCCGCTGCCGTTCGATCTGCAAGGCGTGCTAAGCCTCACGGATGCGCCGGCCGGGCATGGCGGATTCCAATGCGTGCCGGGGATGCCGAAGCGCTTCGCCGAATGGGTGAAGAAGCAGCCGGCGGACCGGAATCCGCACCGGCCGGATCTGACGGGTCTCGAGGTACGGCGAGTGGAGATGCGCGCGGGGGATCTGGTGATTTGGAACAGCCAATTGGCGCATGGGACGAGTCCGAATACGTCTTCGAAGCCTCGGCTGGCGATGTATCTTTCGATGTCGCCGGCGCAGGAGCGAAACGAGACGGCGCGGCAGTGGCGGATCCAATCGTGGATGCATCGGATTGCGCCGGAGGGGAACCCGTTTCCTGGGGATCCGCGGGGCTGGGAGCGGACGCATGGGGTGACTGCAGCGCTAACGCCGCTGGGGCGGAAATTGTTGGGGTTGGACCTTTGGACCGAAGCTGGAGAGGGGAGTGAGCTCGAAGGAAGCATGCGTGTGGACCAGCGGACGGGGAGGCGGAGGGCTACGCCGGGCTTTGCGAGCTGAACAGCGATGTAACCGCCGGGAACCTGTCGCGTATACTTAAATTGGAGGAAAGCCTCTTCCACGCTGGCGGTAGAGCCGTGCGGGTTTTCCTTTGTTTTCGGAAAGCAGGTTTCATGCGACATCGCGCGTTTTTACGCTGTGTGGCCGCCGGATGTATGGCGGCGCTTTCAATGCCGGCGCAGACCGGAGCGGCCAAGAAGGAGGTAGACCGGGCCTCCTCGTACTACCACTTTTCGATGGGCCACTTGTACGCGGAACTGGCGGGTTCCTATGGGAACCGCGGCGAGTATCTGAATCAGGCGATCGACAATTTTCGCGAAGCGATGAAGGCGGATCCGGAAGCTGCGTTTCTGGCCGAGGAACTTTCCGATCTATACATTCAGTCCGGCCGGATCCGGGAGGGGGTGAGCGAGGCGGAGGCGGCGCTGCGCCAGAACCCGAACGATTTGAATGCGCGGCGAATGTTGGGCCGCATCTACACGCGCATCATGGGCGATTCGCAGGCGGGGCGGGTGAACGAGCCGATGCTCAACAAAGCGATTGAGCAGTTTACGGAGATCGTAAAAAAAGAGCCCACCGATAAGAACTCATGGCTGATGCTCGGCCGGCTCCACAAGGTGGCGCAGAACTCGGTGGAATCGGAGAAGGCGTTCGATAAGGCGCTTGAGATCGATCCAGGCAATGAAGACGCGATGATGGGTCTGGCGATGGTTTATTCGGATCTGGGCGATGCGCGGCGGGCGAGCGAGATGCTGAAGAAGGTGGCCGAGAAGCAGCCGAATCCGCGGACGCTGGTGGCGCTGGCGGGGTCCTACGAACAGATGAGGGACTACGGGTTGGCGGCGGAGACTTACACGCGGGCGCTCGAGATGGCGCCGGACAACGATGAGTTGAAGCGTGCGCTGGCTCAGAATCTGCTGCTGAGCGAGAAGTACACCGAGGCGCTGAAGATCTACGGGGAACTGGTGGCCGATGAGCCGAAGGATGTGCAGTCCTGGCTGCGGATTTCGCAAATCCACCGGCAACTGCGCAATTTCGCGAAGGCGCGTGAGGCGTCCGATAAGGCGAAGGATCTGGCGCCGGACAGCTTGGAGATCCTGTACAACGAGGTGGGAATTCTGGAGGCTGAGGGCAAGCCAACCGAGGCGATTGCGGCGATGAAGAAGGTTGTGGACGCCACGGCCAAGAAGACGTATTCGGCGGCGGAGAAGAGCAACCGGCTTCTGCTGATTGAGCGGCTGGGGCTGTTATACCGTTCCAACGAGCAGCCCGAGCAGGCGATCGAACTGTTTCGCGAGATGGCGGAGCTCGATGAGGCCGTGGCGGCGCGGGCGACCGCGCAGGTGATCGATACCTACCGGCAGGCGCACGATTTCAAGAAAGCGGAAGCGGAGGCCGACGGGGCGGCGAAGAAGTGGCCGTCGGACCGGACGGTGCGTGTGGTGCGGGCGACCGTGTTGGCCGATGTGGGGCGCTCCGATGAAGCGGCGGCCGACTTGAAGCAGTTGCTCGACGGAAAGAACGATCGCGAGACCTACCTGCAACTGGTGCAGGTGTATGAAAAGGGACGCAAGTTCGATGACATGGCGGCGGCGATTGATTCGGCGGAGAAGCTTTCCGTCAGCGATGACGACAAGGAAGTGATTCATTTTCTGCGCGGGGCGATGTTCGAGAAGATGAAGAAGAACGAGCAGTCCGAGGCGGAGTTCAAGAAACTGCTCGAGATGAATCCGAAGTCGGCGTCCGCGTTGAACTATCTCGGGTACATGTGGGCGGACCGGAACGTGAATCTGGCCGAAGCCACCGGGATGATCGAGAAGGCTCTGCAACTCGAGCCGAACAACGGGGCTTATCTCGATTCGCTGGGCTGGGCGTATTTCCGGCAAGGGCGGCTCGCGGAAGCGGAGAAGTATCTGCGGCAGTCGAT
>JBGSME010000762.1:0-3060 GCA_041740335.1 Bryobacteraceae bacterium
CCCGGGCGCGCCAGATCGTGCGGCTTTGTCGATGCCTCCATGGCCAGGCGAATCGTGAGTGACCGGTCTGCCGCCGAGATCCCCGTGCTTACTCCGTGCCGGGCGTCGATCGCTTCGCAGAACGCGGTGCCGAAGGTCGACGTGTTGCTCGGCGACATCAGTGGAAGCTGAAGCTGGTCACACCGTTCCGCGCTGAGCGCGAGGCAGATGAGCCCGCGCCCGTGGACGGCCATGAAGTTGATCAGTTCCGGGGTGATCCGTTCGGCGGCGACGGTGAGATCGCCTTCGTTTTCGCGGTCTTCGTCATCCACCACCACCAGCATGCGCCCGGCGCGGAACTGTTCAATCGCTTCCGGAATCGAGGCAAACGGCATATCTACCTATCTTAGCGGGGCCTCACAGCGGAACGGCGTTCTGCGATATGTAGGTATCCAAGTCGTTGTCCTCCGGCCCGATGTAGTGAAAGTACTCGGCCCACTCGAGTCCGTATGCCGGCCCGCGCGCGCGGTCACGGCCCAGCGCGAAATATTTCGTGTATTGGCGGTTGGCCGTTTCGGCGTCGTTCCCCAGCAGCGGCAGCCTCTTCCCCTGCGACGCCAGACGCTCCCGTAGCCGCTCGCCGCTGTTGCCTGCAGGCCCTTGCGTCACGTTCGCCATATTCACCCAGACCTTCTGATCAATATAGGGGCCGATATCCACAACGCGATTCATCAATTGCGGACCGCGCGAAAAGTAGTAACGCTCGCGAACCGGGTGCGGCTTCACGCCAGCGTAGGCGAACTCCGGATAGTCCCATTTCATGGCGCAAACCCCGGCCGCCCACTCCACCGCCTTCGCCGTCACCGTATGGTCCGGATTCCGCTCATAGAGGCCGCTCGGATCGTATACCAACACTGTATCCACCTTGAAATGCCGGAACAGAAACACCAGCCGCGCGCGCATCTCGATGATCGGCCACGCGTCGAAGTTATGATTCGGATAGTTTAGAAAGATACTCTCTTTGAGCCCCATCCGCTTAGCCACCTCGCGGGTATCTTTCTCGTTCTTCCACACCACTTCGCCGTGCCCGGATCCGTCGCCCGCCATCGAATCGTCGGAAACGGTGATCAGGATTCCTTCATAGCCCTCGTCGATCAGCTTCAGTACGGTGCCGGCGGCGAAGATCGGGATATCGTCGCAGTGCGGCTGGATCGCGGCGAGCATCTTCCCCTTGTGAGGCTTGCCGGGGCGAGCTTTCTCCAGGGAGACTTTCACGTTGTACGACGTCACCGACGAACCGGCGGCCACCAGTTCGTTTGCCGGCGGAAGTGGATACTGCGATTGTGCTGCCGCGGCCTGTGCCATGGCGGCGGTCCCTAAGAAGTGTCTTCGTTCCACGATTTACGATGCTCCTTTCAACGCAACTCCCAGTGGGGAGCGATCTGGTCGGTTTCATCGGCGGTCATCAGCCACCGAAGGATGCGGTCCTTCAGTCCGGCAGCCACTTCGCGGTGATTGGGACTCGTGAACAGATTATTCCACTCATTGGGGTCTTTGTCGAGGTCGTACAACTCTCCTTCGCCGCCCGCGTACGCCACCAGTTTCCATCGCGCTGTCCGCACCATCTTCGCGTCCGGATGGCGCACTCCCTTGATGCCCTGGCCCTTGGCGAAACTGAAGTCGAGCGCGCCTCCGGTGATCACTTCCGGAATGATGTTCTCCGAAAACACCGCCTCGCGCGGTGTATAGGGATCGCCGCGAAGCAGCGGAGCGAAACTGCGCCCTTGCGCGCGGACCGGCTCAGGAATTCCGCACAGCTCAAACAGCGTAGGCACGAGGTCCACTGTTTCGACGAACTGGTTATAGCGCGCGGGGCGGATTCGTCCGGGCAAACGCATGAGGAACGGCAGCCGCACGGAAGCTTCGAAAAAACAGTTCTTGCCCATCAGCCCGTGTTCGAGCAGTTGATCCCCGTGATCGGTGGAGAAGACGACGATCGTGTTGTTCGCCATGCCCGTTTCGGAGGGTGTTTGCAGGATGGTCCCGATCTCGCGATCGATATGCGCGATGTTGGCGTGATAGGTGCGATAAGCCCACTGGAGGCGATTGCGGTCCATGTCGTATTGCGGCGTGCCGCGCAGAATGAGCGTGCGCAGCGGCAATGGCAGGCGATCGATGTCGGCGCGCGAGGTGTGGCGCGGCAGCGGGAACTCGACATCGTTGTACATGGAGTCGAACGGCTGGACGGCGTAAAAAGGCGAGTGCGGCTGGAAGAACGAACTGTACAGGAAGAAGGGTTGCTGTGTCCGGCCGAACTCCCGCAGCAGGCGCCGCGTTTCATTGCCGGTCCAAGTGGTCTCGTGAAAGCGATCGTCTATACGCGCACGATACGGATTCCGGTCCGGCTCAGGCGTCGCGACGGTTGCGCGAAACGGCGCCTTGGCCGGATCGTTGGCTGAGCGCCACTTCGCATAATCGCTTTCGGCGTCGACCTTCGACACGCCGTCGTGCAGCAGCACTTCGTCGAATCCGGTGGACCGCGCATGGGCGGCGGTGGGCGGCCAGTAGTGAAGCTTTCCAACCGACGCCGTACGATACCCGGCGTCGTTCAAATACCGCTGCATCAGTACCTCGTCGCGATGAAGCGGCGTGTAGTTCACGCGATTCCGATGCGAGTGCGGATAGCGTCCGGTAAACCACGACACGCGCGAAGGCACGCACACCGGAGACTGCACGTAGCAACGCGAAAAGTTAGCCGACTCAGCCGCCAGCCGGTCCAGGTGTGGAGTTCGGACCTGGCCGTTGCCGTTGGCGCCAAGCGTGTTGTAGCGCTGCTGATCCGTCATGAGGAAGAGTATGTTTGGGCGCTGCGCGGTAAGCTGCGGGGCAGCGGCGGCGGCTGAACTCGCGGCAAGAAATGCGCGTCGTTGCATGGTCTCTATGCTACCTTCATCTGGAGAGCCTCCCAACGATGCACGCATTTCGATTTTTGCTCTGTTTTGCACCGCTTTCGATGCTCCACGGCCAGCCGCCGGGATTGGTGGCGATCAAGGGCGTCACCGTGCATCCGGCGTCGGGCCC
>JBGSME010000763.1:0-3584 GCA_041740335.1 Bryobacteraceae bacterium
TGTCCGGAAAGCTGCTGGATCGCGGCCCGCGCACGGGTACGCAAACTCGACAGCGATCCACCCACGCTCCCGCTGCTGCAAGCCCACACCAATCCTGTGTATATTCTGCGCGGCGGCAAACCGGTGCGCATCGCCACGGACCGGGCGCGACTGGCGGCCAAGTGGGAGGAAGAACTGAGCTTCTACCGGTCCGCCGGCATCGTCTTCCCGGACACCGCCCGTAGCCGCGAGTTTTACGACCTCGCCGAGCGCGCCTTGGCCGAACTTCGCAAACCGTAAAATTAGTGGCTGTGCCGCGGTATATCGCGGCCCACGTCGCGATACTTCACCGCGAACTCCAGACACATCCCGCTCGAAAGCTGCCCGAGGTGCGCACGCTGCAACTCCTGCCACGGCGTCTGGCTGGCCGGATACTCAAGCTTCATTTCCGACCGCCGCTGCGCGATCTCCTCATCCGTGATTTGAATATCCACGCGCCGCGCGGTGAGATCCACTTTCAACATATCGCCGGTCCGGAGAATGGCGAGATTGCCGCCCACCGCCGATTCCGGCGACGCGTTCAATATCGACGGACTCGCCGAGGTGCCGCTCTGCCGCCCATCGCCGATGGTAGGAAGCTGGTTCACCCCTTTTCGAATCAGCGCGTCGGGCGGCTGCATGTTCACCACCTCCGCTGACCCCGGATACCCCACAGGGCCGACGCCGCGCACCACCAGAATGCTCGTCTCATCGATCGAGAGCGAAGGATCGTTGATGCGGTCATGGTAGTCCTCGGGGCCCTCGAACACGATGGCGCGTCCGATGAAGCAATCGGGATTGTTGGGATCGGAGAGGAAGCGGTTGGCGAACTCCTCGCCGATCACCGAGGTCTTGATCAGAGCCGAATCGAAGAGGTTGCCGGAGAGCACGGCAAAGCCCGCATGTTTCTTCAGCGGATTGTCGTAGGGGCGAATCACTTCCGGGTTCAGCGTTTTCCAGTCTGCGTAGCACTCGCCCACTGTCTTGCCGCTCACCGTTACCGCGTGGTCGCGAATCAGGCCGGCCTTGCGGAGTTCGCCGATCACCGCCGGCACACCGCCGGCGCGGTAGTACTCTTCGGCCAAATAGGCGCCGGCAGGCTGCACGTTTACCAGCAGATGCACGGCGTGCCCGATCGTCTCCCAATCCTGAATGTCGAGTTCCACCCCAATGTGACGGGCGATCGCAATCAGGTGGGGCGGGCAATTGGTGGATCCGCCGATCGCCGAACAGACAACGATGGCGTTCTCAAAGGCTTCCCGCGTCAGCACCTGCGACGGGCGCAGATCCTCATGGACCATCTCGACAATCCGTTTGCCGGTAAAGTATCCCATCTGAGCGCGCTCGCGGTACGGGGCCGGAATCGCCGCGCACCCAGGCAGCGACATCCCAAGCGCCTCGGCCAGTGAGTTCATTGAGGTGGCGGTGCCCATCGTGTTGCAGTGGCCCACCGAAGGTACCGACGCGGCCACCATCTCCATAAACGCGGGACGGTCGATCTCGCCGCCGGCAAGCAATCGCCGCGCGTCCCACAGCGCCATGCCGGACCCCGCCAGTTCGCCCTTATAGTAGCTGTTCAGCATCGGTCCGCCGGAGTATACGATCGCCGGAATATTCACCGTCGCGGCGGCCATAATGCACGCTGGCGTGGTCTTGTCGCACCCGGTGGTGAGAACAACGCCGTCGAGCGGATAGCCATGCAGCACTTCGACCAAACCCAGATAGGCGAGGTTCCGGTCCACCGCGGCGGTGGGCCGGCGGCAGCTCTCCTGGATCGGGTGGACGGGGAACTCAAACGGCACTCCGCCGGCGTCGCGAATCCCGTCGCGGACTCGCTTGGCCAATTCGATGTGGTGGCGGTTGCACGCTGCCAGATCGTTGCCGGTTTGCGCAATCCCGATGATTGGCTTGCCCGATTGCATTTCCTCGCGCGTAATCCCGTAGTTGGGGTATCGCTCGATGTAGATGGCGGTGGCGCTGGGATCGGCCACATTGTCGAACCAGCAGCGGCTCCGGAGGCGTCCGGCGCACTCGGATGAATGATCGTGTCGCTTTGAAGACATCAGGCCTATTCTGGCAGAGAACCGGTGCTTCAGGCGAGTTTTGGAGAATCCTTAACGGGCGGGCCGGTTGTCTAACGGCGGCAAAGCGCGAAAGCCGCCTGCTCAACGGAATCGAATAGGCGAATGCGATGATCCACGCGCGTGAGGCGGACGAGACTATCCACGATGTTGGCGGCCCCCGCCAGGACGAGTTCCCCTTTTCGCCGCTCGATTTCCTGAGCGGCGGAACTAAGGCCCCGCAGCGCCTCATAGTCGGCGGCGGTAACTGCTGCCAGATCCACCACGATATGGTTGTGCCCTGCTTCGATCAACCGCAGCAGGCTATCCCGAACGGCCAGCCCGACTAGCACGCCCTGAGGTCGCGCGACGAACGGTGTTTCTTTGTTATCTCGATTTTCCACGTGGTCGTCTCTCGCCTGCGGCCTCACTGGAGCGGCCGTCCGAACGCGCCCTCTTCGAGCACGATCCCTCCGTGTCCGGCCGCACCGTGAGTCCTAATGTCCATCGGCGAAAGTGACGAACGATATTACGGCTGTACTAGTGAAATCTTCTGGTTCGTGGAAACAGGGAAATCCCTGGCAAGGAGAACAGACGCTGCTTCGGTTTTCATGGATGATCCTGTCGATTCTGGCGCCGGCGATGCTCGAAGGAGGATCCTGGGCGGTCTGCTATTCGGAGCGGCCGACGCTCGATGAGTTGGCGCCCTATGGGCTGCTGGTGCTCGACGACCGGCATCATCCGCCGCTCGAACCGCTGCGCGCGTCCGGGAAAACGGTGCTCGGCTATCTGAGCATCGGCGAGGTGGAGCAGACCAGGAGCTATTTTGCCGCGGTGAAACGGGAGGGGGTACTGCTGGAGGAGAATCCGGACTGGAAAGGCAGCTACCGGATCGACATGCGAAGCCGGCTCTGGCGATGGCGAGTAGTAAACCAGATCATGCCCGCGCTGTTGCGCATGGGCTTTGACGGCGTCTTTCTCGATACCGTCGATGTGGCGGGCTATCTCGAAGACCGGGATCCCGGCCGCTTCGCCGGCATGAAGCTGGCGGCGGTGGAGCTGGTACGGGAAATTCGGGCGCGGTATCCCAAGGCGAAGATCATGATGAATCGCGGCTTCGACCTTTTGCCGGACGTGGCGGGAGAGCTCGACGCCGTACTGGCCGAATCGACGCGTGCTCGCTACAACTTCGCCAACAAAACCTACCAGCTTGTTCCGGAGCAGGAATATCAGGCGGCGGTCGAAACGCTGCGCGCCGCCGCGCGCCTGGCTCCATCGTTGAGCATCTATACGCTGGACTACTGGAATTCCGACGATCCGAGGGGCATCGAGGCGATCTACAGGGAGCAACGGGCAAACGGCTTCGCCCCTTATGTGTCGACGATCCTGTTGGACCGGATCATACCGGAACCAGGCAACGATTCAGCCCTACTGGAGGGGCTTCCATGAGGCACGCACGCATGCGCCGGATACGATGGCCCGCGGGCGCGGTGGCGCTATCGGTGG
>JBGSME010000764.1:0-8897 GCA_041740335.1 Bryobacteraceae bacterium
GATCGTCAATGGAACGTCGCTCAAGCCAGGCCGCTACAAGCTGACTGTCGACGGCGGCAAGGCGACGATCACAAGCGGCAAGCAAAGCGTCGAAGCCGACGTGAAGGCCGAAACAGCGGCGTCGAAATTCAGTGGCACTTCGGTGCGCTACTTGAATGGAGACGGCAAGTATCGGGTAGCGGAAATCCGGCTCGGCGGAACGTCCACCAGACTTGTCTTCGCCAACTAACTAACCGCTTGAGTTACTCGCGGCGCACCGCGCCTTCTATCTGCACAAGATCCGCTTCCTGCGCGGCGGTTGGAGGTTGACGCCGCGGAGGCGTCAACAGGCGGCCGGGCAGCTTGGCCAAATAGGTGAGGCGCTCCACCAGCGGCAGAAGGCGCCGCACGGTACTGCCGTGCAGCATCAGGCTGCCGGCCACAAGCACGGGATGCGGAATCGTGGTGCAGCAGCGCGAGCAGATATCAATCTCGCCGGCGCGGCCGCTCACGTGCAGCCGCCGCATCCGGCGCATCGCATCTGAATTCCAGATCGCCTTGAGCGGCTGGCTCCCGATGTTACCCACTGGCTCGCCTTCTAGCATGTAACTTTGGCAGCACGGATAGGCATCGCCGTTCCATTTTACGTACATAGGTCCGCGCCATAGATAGTGACAGGGATGCTTCCAATCGGCCGCGCCGTGGCCGGCATCGGGGCGCATCAGGTTGGTTTCATCCTCTTTCACCCGCACCTGGTCGACACCGGGCACAGCGGACCAGAAGCGCGTGAACTCATCCACCTCGTGTGCGTTACCCTCCATCCGTACCATCTGCACTACCACCTGTGGACCGCGGCCGCGCTCTTTCTTCATTCCGGCGAATCGGACGAAGTTGTCACGAACCCGCTCGAATCGAGCACCCTTGCGATAGTACTCAAATGTCTTGGCCGACGCGCCATCGAAGCTAAGCGTGATGTGGGCCAGCGGGGAAGCGAGAATGCGGGCAGCGGCGGCTTCGTCAAGCAGCGTGCCGTTGGTCGAAAGCAGAGAATGGATACCGTGACTCTCGCAGTATCCGATCCGGTCAAATATTTTACGGTCGAGGAACGGCTCACCGAGTCCAATCAGCATCATATGCTCGGCCGAGTCGCCCGCCTCCGACACCAGACGCTCAAAGACCGCATCGGTCATGTCTTCTTTGGGCTGCGCGAAGGTCTCACGCGGGCACATCGGGCAGTAGAGATTGCATTTGGCGGTGGTTTCCACGATAAACTCCACCGGGAGCGCGCGCAGACGGTCGCGCCGCGCCAGATAGCCCCAGAGAAGTTTTGCCCGATTCCACGCCCGCATTTGAGATCCTGACTTCTATTGTATGACTTCGCCCTTTGAAAACCGCGTCACCGTCTTGAACGATCGCCCGGTCCGCGCCCGCGCGGACTATGTTCTCTACTGGTCGCAGATGAACCGGCGCGTCGAATCCAACCATGCGCTCGAGTTCGCCGTGGAGCGCGCAAACCGGCTGAAGCTTCCGGTACTTTTCTACGAAGGCCTTACTTGCGACTATCCGTGCGCCAACGATCGGTTCCATACGTTTCTGCTCGAAGGCGTGCCGGAGACGGCGCGGCGGTTGGGCCGGCGGGGTATCGGTTACTGTTTCTACCTGCGGCAGCGGAGGTCCAGCGCCAACGACGTTTTGTATCGGCTGGCCAGCCGCGCGGCGATGGTGGTTACCGACGACTATCCGGCATTCGTGGCGGAGCGCCACAATCGATCGGTCCCGGCGAAACTCGACATCCCGTACATCGCCGTAGAGTCAAGCTGTGTGGTTCCGATGCGTTTTTTCACAGCTAAGCAGTACGGAGCCTACACGCTGCGTCCGCGCCTGAGCAAGGTGTTGAACGAGCATTTGCGCCCGCTCGATCCGCTGGCGGTGGTTCGCAAGTGGACGGGCCCCGCGCCGGATTTTCACACTACGGTGACGGCGGATGGTATCGCCGAATTGGTGGCTTCCTGCGAAATCGATCACTCGGTGAAGCCGTCGCTATCGTACGGGGGAGGGCGCGCCGCCGCCGAGCAGCACCTTCGCGTCTTCGTGGAAGAGAAGCTCGCGCGCTACGAGCGGGATCGCAATGAGCCGTCCGCGCACGCGACGTCGAATCTCAGCCCGTGGCTTCACTTCGGGCACATATCGGCGCTCGAAGTGGCGCTGGCCGCGAAACTGTACGCGGCGGAGAACGACATCTCCGCCGATGCGTTTCTCGAGGAATTGATCGTGCGGCGCGAGTTGGCGTTCAATCACGCTCTGCACGCGGGCGAGAGCGCCGGGCAACTCAGCAGTCTTCCCGATTGGGCGCAGAAGACGCTGCGCGCGCATAACTGCGATCCGCGGGATCCCGTTTACACCTACGAGGATTTCGAAACGGCCCGCACCCACGATTCGCTGTGGAACGCCTGTCAGAAAGAGATGCTGCTACGGGGCAAGATCCACGGCTACTACCGCATGTATTGGGGCAAGAAGATCATCGAGTGGGCAAGGACCCACGAGGATGCGTTGCAGACGATGCTTCGCATCCATGACCGGTATGCGCTCGACGGGCGGGACCCAAATACGACGACGAACATCCTGTGGTGTTTCGGGCTGCATGACCGTCCCTGGAAGGAACGGCCCGTCTTCGGCATGGTGCGATGGATGTCGCTTGAAGGGATGAAGCGCAAAACAGACGTGGAGGCGTACCAGCAGGAGATCGCGTATCTGGAGTTGACCGGGCGGGATCCGCACCGGCGAGTACCATGAGGAGATGCAGCGCGTAAGAATCGGTGTCGTTGGCCTGGGCCGCTTCGGAGAAGTCCATTGCGAAGCGCTCGCGGCGATTCCCGAGTTCGAGTTGTGCGCGCTGTGCACGCGCAATGAGACGCGACTCCAGGCAATGGCGGGACGCTTCGGAACGCCGCACACGTTCACCGATTATCGTGCGATGTTCGCTTCCGGCCTTATTGACGCCGTCTCTATCGTGACCATGTGGAATGATCACGCCGAGCCGGCGATCGCCGCTCTGGACGCAGGCCTGCATTGCTTCATCGAGAAGCCGATGGCTTCTACCAACGCCGATTGCGAAGCGATCATCGCGGCGCGGAACCGTTCGGGACGCTTCGCGATGGTGGGCCAGATTTGCCGCTTTAACCCACGTTTCGCCGCAGCGCGGCGCGAGATCGAGGCCGGGGCGATCGGGCGAATCGTTTCCATCTACGCGCGCCGCAACATTCCGGCCACGGTAAGCGAAACGGTGTTGACGAAGATAGGCCCGATCGCCGGCGATGGCGTCCATGACACGGACCTGATGCTTTGGTATACGGGGGACCGCATCCATTCGGCGTATGCGCAGACGCTCTCCGTTCGCGACCTGCCCAATCCGGACCTCGGCTGGACGATGTATCGATTCGCGGGCGGAGCCATCGGCGTGCTTGAGAACGTGTGGTGCCTCCCCCAAGGCACTCCGTACCGGATCGACGAGCGCATGGAGATTGTCGGCACGGAGGGTGTGATCACGATTCAGGAGTCCGGCCCATCGCTGTCGGTTTGCGGCAAGGAGGGCTGGCGCGCGCCCGATACCACTTACTGGCCCATGGACGGCACGGCGCGCGGCGGGGCTCTGCGCGAGGAACTCACTTACTTCGCGCGGTCGATTATCGGCAATCGAGCACCTGCGATTACGACGCTAGAGGAGTCTGCCGAAGCGGTGCGAGCGTGTCTGGCGGCGGAGGAATCCGCGCGGGAGGGCCGTGTGGTGGAGGTCCGCTAGCGGTCGACCACGGAACCGTCGTCGGGATCGTAAGTCTCCGCCGGCCGGTAGTCATGCCCGATCTTGTTTGCCACCGCGTCTTCATCCAACTCGATGCCGAGCCCTGGCCCCGGCGGAACATCCACATACCCTTCCCGGACCGTGAACGGCTTCTTCAAATAGCCTTCGCCCAACGACACCTGTTCCTGAATGAGAAAGTTGGGGATCGACGCGGCGATCTGAATTCCGGCGGCCAGCGAGATCGGCCCGAGGGGGTTATGGGGCGCGATGGACGCATAGTAGGCTTCGGCCATTCCGGCGATGAGCCGCACTTCAGTGATGCCGCCGGCGTGACACAGATCCGGCTGCAGGATGGTGGCGGCGCCGGTTTCGAGCACTTCGCGGAATCCCCACTTGGTGAACACGCGCTCTCCGGTGGCGATCGGCAGATGCGTTCCGCGGGCGATCTCGGCCATGAGGCTGTGATCCTGGCAGTTGATCGGTTCCTCAATGAACATCGGGTTGTAGGGTTCAAAACCGCGGATGAGCAATTTGGCCGACGCCGGCGGGATCGCGCCGTGGAAATCGATGCCGATATCGATGTCGTCGCCCACAGCCTTCCTCAGTCCCGCGAATTGCTCGACGGCGAACGCGATGTCTTTCGGCGTTCCGACGAAGCGCATAGCGCCGCGCCGTTTGGCGGGACCGGTTTTGAACGCGGTAAACCCGCGGCGGATGTCGGCGAGCATCGCCGCCGGAGTCCCCGCGTGGGAATAGACGCGCACGCGGCGGCGTGTGGGCCCGCCGAGCAACTCATAAACGGGCACGCCGAGAGCCTTACCCTTGATGTCCCAAAGCGCCATGTCGATGCCGGAGAGGGCAGAGGTGAGTACCGGTCCACCGCGATAGAAGGCGTGCCTGTAAATGGCCTGCCAATGGTGCACCACGGCGCGTGGATCCTTGCCTACCAGATAAGGCGCAACCTCGGCGACGGCCTCCGCGGTGGTACGGGAGCGGCTCTCGGTGATCGGCTCTCCGATGCCGGTGATGCCGGCATCGGTGTGGACTTTGAGGAAGGTCCAGCGCGGCTTGACACGAATCGTTTCGAGGCGTGTGATTTTCATGATCGTCGCGATTGCGCCTATTATCTCCGATTAGGCAGCGGGGTCTCGCATGCATGCTAAGATCGAAGGAAACCCCATGAAAATCGCGATCGGCGCCGACCATGCCGGCTTCGCCCTGAAAGAAAAGCTGCGCGAGAAACTGATTGCCGACGGTCATCAGGTGCAGGATGCGGGAACCAATAGTCTCGAGTCCACGGACTATCCGGATTTCGCCGCGCGTGTAGGCCGTGAGGTGGCGTCCGGCGCCGCCGACCGCGGGATCCTTGTCTGCTCGAGCGGAGTTGGGATGTCCATTGCCGCCAACAAGATCGCCGGGGTCCGCGCGGTGCTCGGCACGGTGGAAGAAGAGGTGCGGCTCTCCCGGTCACACAACAACGCCAACGTGCTGGCGATCGGGGCAAAGTTCACGCCGGAGGAAGAAGCCGGGCGATTCCTGGACACGTTTCTCGCCACCGATTTCGAGGGTGGCCGCCATGCCCGGCGCGTTGACAAGATCACAGAACTGGAGGAAGAATCGAACCACCGATGAGTGAAGAACAGAATCGCATGGCCATGCCTCTTGCCGAGGCGGATCCGGAAGTGTATGCGGCGGTTTGCGCTGAATTAGAACGGCAGGATTCGCGGTTGGAACTGATCGCGAGCGAGAATTTCACTTCGGAAGCCATCCTCGAAGCCGCCGGCACGGTTCTTACGAACAAGTACGCCGAAGGCTATCCGGGCCGCCGGTACTACGGCGGATGCGAGCACATCGACGTGATCGAAAACCTCGCGCGGGACCGTGCGAAGCAGCTGTTTCACGCCGAGTTTGCCAACGTGCAGCCGCATTCCGGATCGCAGGCCAACGAAGCCGCCTACGCGAGCGTTCTCACTCCCGGCGATACGATTCTAGGTATGGATCTGGCCCATGGCGGCCATCTCACCCACGGCCATCCGCTCAACTTCTCCGGCAAGCTATACAAGATCGTTGGCTACGGAGTGCGGCGCGAGGATGAGACGATCGACTACGACGCGCTGGCCCGCCTCGCCGAGGAACACAAGCCGAAAATAATCGTGGCCGGCGGCAGCGCCTATCCGCGCATCATCGACTTTGCCCGCTTCCGCGAAGTAGCCGATTCGGTGGGAGCGATGTTCATGGTGGACATGGCGCACTTCTCCGGTTTGGTGGCCGCTGGGCTCTATCCCAACCCGTGCGAGCACGCCGACATTGTCACCTCCACCACGCACAAGACGCTTCGTGGACCGCGTGCCGGCATGATCCTGGCGCGCCATCGGGTGATGGGCCACACGAAGAAGGGCAACGAAATTCTTTTGGGCGACCTGATCGATAAGGCCGTGTTCCCGGGCGCCCAAGGCGGCCCGCTATGCCATGTGATGGCGGCCAAGGCGGTCTGCTTCCGGGAAGCGATGACGCCGGAATTCCGGCAATATCAGGAGCGAGTGAAGGCGAACGCATCCGTGCTGGCGGCGTCGCTGGTGGATGCCGGGTACCGTATCGTTTCCGGCGGCACCGACACTCATCTGGCGCTGATCGACGTATTCAGCAAGGGCGTGCGGGGCAAAGAAGCCGAGGCGGCGCTCGACGAAGCCTACATCACGGTGAACAAGAACGCGATTCCGTTCGACGTGAACCCGCCGCTGAACCCGAGCGGCATTCGCGTGGGCAGTCCGGCGGTGACGACGCGCGGTTTCGGCGAGACGGAGATGCGCGAAGTCGGCGGGTTGATCGCCGAGGTTCTGGACGCGCTCGGCAAGGACAGTTCGCAGCTTGAAAGCGCCATCGAAAGTGTGCGGCGCCGCGTGACCGCTCTCACCGGCCGCTTCCCGCTCTACGCGTGGAAGCAGCCATCCGCGGTACACGCCCGGTAGGCCGATGCGAATCGTCCTGGACGGCCGCCATGTCCGGGATTTCGGGATAGGCACCTATATCCGCAATCTGGTGCAAGCGCTGGCTGTGCTTGACCACGATAATCAGTACACGATCGTGACGCGCCAGGGCGAGACGGGCGAGTTCGGCGGGTTGCCGAAGAACTTCGCGCCCGTGGGTTATAGCCATCACGATCTGGCCAAGATCGACCACGTAGCCTTCCCGTTGTTCCTTCGCCGGTTCCAGGCGGACATCTATCACATCCCGCTCAACCGGGTCCCGTGGCTGATGCTGCGGCCCTACATCGTCACCGTGCATGACATGGGCCGGCAGCTACTTTCCGGTTCCGGCTGGCGCAATCAGGCGAGCCTGCTGCGCGCCCGTCGCGGTTTGCTGAACGCCGCAAAAGTGATCGCGGTGTCGGATTCGACGCAGCGCGCGGTGGAGAGCGTGGTGGACATTCCTCATGACCGGTTCACCCGCATCTATAACGCGCCTGACCCGCAGTTCCTGGCGCACACCGCGACCGCCGAGGAGCGCCAGCGCCAACTCGACCGGTATCAGGTGACCTACCCCTACATCCTCTACGCCGGCAGTGTAAAGAGACAGAAGAACATCCCGCGGCTGATTGACGCGTTCATGGTGGTGCGCGGCGAATTGAAGGACCATCCGAAGTATCACGACCTGCGCCTGGTGACGATCGGCGACGAGATCAGCAGCAATCCCGCAGTTCGGCGAGCGGTGCAGCAAAGCCGCGGCGGGCAGGCGGTGCGATTTCTGGGACACGTTCCAGTGGAGACGTTGCGCGCGTTTTACGAATCGGCGGAATTGTTCGCGTTCCCTTCCCTACGTGAAGGCTTTGGGTTGCCGCCGCTCGAAGCGATGGCGTGCGGCACGCCGGTGGTGACGTCGAACGTTAGTTCGCTGCCGGAGGTGGTGGGCGACGCGGCGGTGCTGGTAAGCCCGGATAACGTTTTTGAAATCGCACGCGCGATCAAGGATGTGCTGTTGAGCGAAACGCTGCGGCAGGACTTGATTTTACGGGGGTACGAGCAGGTTCGCCGATTCAGTTGGGAGCGGACGGCGCGGCAGGTGCTCGACACATATATTGATGTGTACCGGCGGGAGCGGTAGGGTACTTTTTGGTTTGCGGGTGCGGCCTGCTGACGGCACCCTTCCTTCCGGATCTTTCCTGTACGTGGCCCAGCCGCGGTGGGCGCGTTCGTATCGGCGTTCGAGTTTCTCTTCGAAGCGGAGGATTTGGCGGAAGTAGGCGGATTCGGCGGAGACGCCATTCGGCGTCGGCCATTTCGCGGACGTAGCGGGGGTCCGTGATATCACCGGGCTTTACGCCGAAGTGGGTGGTTAGGTCGTCGAGGAGATCCTGGTATTGGGCGGGGTCGTCACCGGGGATGAGGACGGACTGGGAGCGGAAGCTGTGGCGGAGTCCGTTGAGTGCGGACCACCTTTGCCTTCGGCGGTGCGGGGTCCGATGGAGTGGGTGCGTTAGACTGCTTGGCGTCAGTGCGGCCACGCTCGGAAAAGAGGCTAGCCTCGCGTAAGACCCTGTGCTTACCAGCTCAGTCAGTATGGAGCGACTCCAAGCCCCGCCAGGCCCCTTGGGACGAGGAAAGGCCAGATGCCCTCCCGCGGAGAACATCCGGCTTGCTTTGTTTAAGTGACGCCGACACGCACGTAAAGCTATTGACAGGCCGCTCCATATCAGAACAGTAACTTCAACGCCAACTGCGTCTGCCGAGGCAGATTCGCCTGGCTCGTAACCACCCCGAACGCGCTGCTGCCGACGGTCGTATTTGGCGGATTGAACACCGGACTATTGGTCATGTTGAAGGACTCGGCGCGGAACTGCACGGTCGCCCGCTCCCGGATGCGAAAATTCTTGAAGATCGAAAAGTCCGCCGTCTCGATCCGGTCGCTGCGCAGGTTCGGGTGTGTCCGCCCCAGGTTGCCGAAGGTGTAGGGCTGCGGGAGCGCGAACGCCGCGGGGTCGAACCAGCGCGCGAGCGAAGGACTATCCAGCCGCGCATCGATGCCCGTCGCATCCGGCCGCTGCCCGCCGCCGAACGAGAAACTCCGATTCTGCGGAACTCCGAATTGCATCACCAGCCCGCTGTTGATCGTTGCGATCCCG
>JBGSME010000765.1:0-2591 GCA_041740335.1 Bryobacteraceae bacterium
CCGGAGCAAATTCCCGCCCAGCACAGCGCGAGCCGCTGCTTCGTTCGCCCCGGCGCGATCGAGCGCCTCCACTTGCGCGTCGAATACCGCCTTGTGCCACCCGCGCGGGAAGAAGGACGAATCGGTCCCGAACAGCAGCCGCTCCGGTCCAACCACATCCAGCGCGCGGGCAAACACATCGGTGAGCGAGGGCGCCGGCGTCTGGTAGCGCGTCCAACTATTGGTGCTCGACGTGTCGAGATACACGTTGCCGCACAACCCGGCGAGCATGAGAGCTTCGCGAAACAAGCCCGCGCCGAAATGCGGGATCACAAACGGCACCGCCGGAAAGCACTGCGCCACCGAATGCAGATCGAGCGGATTCGAGAAGCGCATATCGAACGGCGAGAGCAACCCCAGCCGCTTGCGGACCCCCACGCTCAAAGCCCCGCAGTGGACGAAGATGATCGTTCCAGGGTGCCGCGCCGCGGCTACCTCGATCACATGCACCGCGCGCTCGTCGCAAATCGAATAGCCGTGCATCGCCGGAAATAGACAAATGCCGCGAAGCCCCCGGTCCAGTCCGGTGGCGGCGAAGTCGATGGCGCCGGGAATCGTCGGATCCACGAAAAAGTACCCGTCAAAGCGGTCGCGCCTTGCCGCAATCGCGTGCGCAACGGAATCCATGTCGCCCGGCAAACTCGCGAGAAGCACGGCCCGCGCAACGCCATGCCGGTCGAGTTCCTCCGCCCATGTTTCAGCCAGATCCTCCGCACGCTCCGGCGGCAGCGGCCACCCGAGCATCGCCGCGGCCTCATCCAGCGGGACCCCTTTCTGCGCGGCCAGCAACGAGAAGAATCGATGCGAGAAAAAATGCACATGGGCGTCAGCCACTGCGACGTCGCCCCAGGGTGTATTCATTTCAGCTCCTTGAAAACTGCGTAGAGGCTGGCCTTCGCCTCGATCCCGATCCCCGGTACGTCGGGAATCTTAACCCGGCCATCTTCCACCGGAACTCCGTCGGCAAATCCGCCGAAAGGCTGGAAGACTCCGGGGTAGGATTCATTGCCGTGCAAACCCAAGCCCGCCGCCAGGTGCAGCGCGAACTGATGCCCGCCATGCGGAATGCACCGCTCAGGCGCCCACTCGTACTCGGCCAACGTATCGAGCATCCGCAGATACTCTACGAGCCCGTAGCTCAGCGCCGGATCCATTTGCAGATAGTCGCGCGCTGGGTCGAGCCCGCCGTAGCGGGCAAGGTTGCGAGCGTCCTGCATCGAAAAAAGGTTCTCTCCGGTTGCGATCGGGTTCTCTGAGGCGGCGGCCACTTCGGCGTGGATCTCGAAATCCAGTGGATCGCAAGGCTCTTCGTACCACTTCAACGGATAGCTGTTTAGAGCTTCCGCGTAGGCAAGCGCGGTGTCGAGATCGAAGCGGCCGTTGGCGTCAACGGCAAGTTGCTGCCCACCGTCGAGCAGCGCCAGGACGGCTTCGATGCGGGCGCGATCCTGCGCAAGCGTTGCTCCGCCGATCTTGATCTTCACTGTGTCGTAGCCGAGATCGAGGTAGCGGCGCATCTCTTCGGTGAGCCCCTCGATGTCCTTGCCCGGATAATAGTAGCCACCCGCCGCGTAAACATAAACCGAACCGGCCGGTTCACCGGAACCATAGCGCGCCGCGAGAAGGTGGGCCAGCGGGCGGCCCTCGATCTTGGCCACGAGGTCCCACAGTGCCATGTCGAGCACGCCGGCGGCGACGCTCCGTTCGCCGTGGCCCCCCGGCTTCTCGTTCGTCATGAGGATGTCCCAGGCGCGAGCCGGGTCGAAGTTTAAGCCTGTTTCGTCGAGCAGCGCCTCCGGCGGTGCGTTGCGCAGACGCGGAATAAAACGGTCGCGGAGGATACCGCTTTGTGCGTACCGGCCATTGGAATTGAACCCGTAGCCGGTGACGCCGATATCGGTATGAATGGCCACCGCCGAAGCGGTCATCTCGGCGAAGCTGATATAGGCGTTCCGGATTTCGGACCGGATGGGGACCACCGCGTCGACAATATTAGTGATTCGCATGGCGAACCACGTAGGATAGCGCGTTCACCGCCCCAGGCGGACCGTTGTTGCGTCACGCGCAGCAACGATTGGTTTCTTGCCGGATCGCTAAGGCTTGGCACCAGGCTACCGGAGCACGACGGGGCGGATCTGCGCCCGCCCGGAGTCGAACAATCGCTCGATATCGCGTTCCGGAGCCGTCATCGTGAATCGAAGCATCTTGCCGTCCGGCTTGAGATTGAGCGACAACAGAAGGTTGGTGAGCCCCGCCGGTGCGCCCCCGTTCGACTTCGCCAGCGAAGCGAAGAAACGCGCCACGTCAGCCAGAGTTTCCGCGTCCTCGGCTGACCGCGTTGCCGCCTCGCCCGAGATCACGACGCTCGCGCCAAAGTGGAACCCGACCGCCACATCGGTGATCCCTTGCAGCACCGATCCGCTGAGGGCGCTTCGAATATTCCGGCTCGTCCCCGGGAGGATGTCGGCCAACCGCGACGGAGATCCATTCGAGAGAACCCAGACATGGTGCCGCTGGCTGAGTTCCTGGATGCGCGCCATCGCCGCCGGATC
>JBGSME010000766.1:0-2187 GCA_041740335.1 Bryobacteraceae bacterium
AACAGGAGCTTGAGCTGTTCCGGAAGCATGGAGTCTGTCTATCTATCGACGCTCCTTGTCAGAAGCCTTACTTTCTAAGGGAATCCCCGCCCCCTACTCGGGCGAACACCCGCTCCGCACCGGCCCATATACGATCCTCGATATCTTCGGAGAAGTGACCGGGGAAGCTGCCGAAGTAGTAAGCGTCGCCGCCTTCGTAACCTCCTTCTTTCAATACGCGCAATGACGGGATGTAACCGAATACATCGTTCGAGTAACCGGCTACCCAGGTGGCGTCCCAACCATACTTACCTTTGATGCGCAGCGAGTAGTCGACGACGAGTTCGCCGGCGAGAGCGGCGAGAGTAAATGCGGAGCCGAAGCGCCAGGCTTGAATGGGATAGGGATGGGTTTCGATGAACTTACCGTTCTTCGCGAACTGTTCGAGCTGTCCGGCGGCGTGTCTCTTTTCCGTTTCCGGACCCGAGCCGGCCCGCTTCTCGAACTCGGCTTTGGTGTGCGGCGCAAAGCGGACTTCGGTGAACTCGATCGCGGCGCGCAGCGGTCCGGCGACGGGTCTCATGTTCTTGGCAAGTACTTCGTCCACCGCGTCGGCGAGGGTCGCTCCATAGCGCAGAAGGTGCTCGGGCTTGCGGCGCGGCAGAGGATTGGAGTCGGCTCCCGCGCCTTGGACGAACATGGCGATCGCGCCGGGGTGGCGCTCTTCGAGGAAGTGTTGGGCGTATCCGGCAAAATCGCCATGGATGGTGTAGTCCGCAAGGATGGTGTTGTGACACGCGTAGCCGAATAGGATGGCCTTCAACTGGCCGCCGGCGCCTTTCACGGCCAGGGTAGGAACGTCGTGATCGACGGGGCCGGGATACTCACGATGGCCGACGCGGCGGCGGTTGACGGCGAAGCCGGCGAAGCCCTGTTCAAAGGCGAGGGTAACCGGCTCACGGGATGCGACGGCGCGGGCAATCGTCTCGATGATAGTGGCGCGCAGCGAGCCGGTGTAGCGGGCGACGGTTTCGCGCTGTTTGGCGGCGTAACTTCCCATCCTGAACTCGTAGTTTGAGTTACTGCCGACGAGGGGCGCGGAGTGGGTGTGAGACGCGTTGAAGAGGATCCGTTCGCGGGGGATGCCGTGCGCCTTTTCGACGTGTGAAGCGATGTCCTCGGCGAGGGGGCTGCGGATCCCGACCAGGTCGAGAGTTACGATCACCGACAGGGCGCCGGTTTCATCTTCGATCGCGAGCGCCTTGGCAAAGATATCCTGACGCACTTCACTTGCGGGTTTATCGCGTGAGGCATAGCCGGCAAGCCAAATGGGTTCGTTGGGCGTGATGTTGCCGGCGGCGACGCCGGCTTTCCAGGCGGCGGAAGCGGGCAGGGCGGCGGCGAGTAATACCAATAAGATTTGTGAGTGCATGGTTATTTGACTTGATCGTAGACATAAGAGGAGACAGTGAGCGCGCCTTTCAACTCTTCGACGTGATCGGGGCCTCGTGTTTCCATGGTGATGTCGATAACCGTGTCGCCGAGGTTGACACCGTAGTAGGCACGGTCATGATTGGTTTCGACGATGTTGGCGCGTTGCGCCGCGATGACCTCGCAGAGTTTCTGGAGGGCGCCGGGGTGATCGGGCAGATGGATGCGCAGGCGGACCATGCGGCCGTCCTTGACGAGGCCGCGTTCAATGATACGCGCGAGCAGCGTGACGTCGATGTTGCCGCCGCAGACGAGAACGGCAACGCGCCGGCCCTCGAGGGATGTCTTGCGATGGAGAAGGGCGGCGAGAGCAGCGGCGCCGGCGCCTTCGGCGAGCGTTTTTTCGCTTTCGAGCAGGAGAAGAATCGCGCTGGCGATTTCCTCCTCTTCGACGGTGACGACTTCGTCGACGTACTTGCGGATGAGGGGTAGAGTCCGGTCACCGCAGCGGCGGACGGCGATACCGTCGGCGATGGTGGTGGCGCGAGGGACGGTGACAGGTTCACCTGCGCCCATGGCGGCAATCATCGAAGGCAGGCGGGCGGTTTGAACGCCGATCACGCGGATACGTGGATTGGTTTCCTTGACGGCGCAGGCGATGCCGCCGAGCAGCCCCCCGCCGCCGATGGGGGCGACGATCGCATCGATCATGGGATTCTGCTGGAGGATTTCGAGACCGATGGTGCCTTGGCCGGCGATGACGGCGTCGTCGTCAAA
>JBGSME010000767.1:0-8155 GCA_041740335.1 Bryobacteraceae bacterium
CGCGGTATGTTTCGAAATTGGGAGAGGCCGAACTGGCGGTGACCGAACTCGGCAACGCCGTTGAACTCGGCTACTACTGCGTGCAAACCCTGGAACACGACCCATGGCTCGAGAACGCGCGCCGCCATCCCGATTTTGCGCCCTTGCTCGCCCTCGCGCGAGACCGCCGTGCCGGTGCGCTTGAAGCCTTCCGTGAAAACGGCGGGGAGAAGCTACTCTGCCGGAACGCGTTTGCCTCCGCTGTTACGCACGCCTGAGTTCGGGCGAAGAATCAGTGAGCCGAATACTGCTTTTGCGGCGGGTTCAGCTTTACTTCCACGGTCTTTTCTTCTTCTTCCACCGTGTATGTCTGGCCGTGTGTCTGGTAACCCTTGGCGATCACCTGGATGAGAATCTGCCCCTGCGGAATCGGAGGGATCTTTACCGTCCCCTCCTGGTTCGTCCGTAGCTCCCAACTCGTTTTGATCTTCTTTCCAAGCTTGGCCGCTGACCGTCCGGCGATGAACTTCACCACCACGCTTGCCCGGTCAATCGGTTTGTCGTGCTGGTTCCTGACTTCGATCTGAAGACGCGTCATCGGCGTATCCGCCAGAAGCGGCAACGCACACGCGAAAACCAGTGCGGTGAGGCTGCGTCGTGTCCACATGTTCCCAGTGTAACGCGCGAAACCGGCGGCGAAGGGGGTACGATGGAAACAAGTACATCCGGTTTGGAGAGAATTTTGCCCTTGCGTCTACGCCCTTGCCGCCACTGCCTCGTTTGCTTGTTGTTGCTATTCGCGCTTGCTGCCGCCGCGCAGCCGTCTCCCGATCGTTTCCCCGAATTGGGACCTGCTCCCATCGCCCCGGATCTCGGCAAGCACGAAGCCGCCCAGCGGATACGCTCCGCCGGCGCATTGGCCGCCGCCGGATGGATCGACACCTCGAGTCGGGAGACGGTCCGGTCACTTTATCAATCGGTGATCGTGGCCACCAATAACGTGCCCATTGGCTGGACCGGAAGCGTAAACGGATGCGTGCCGGGCACGACCACTCAGGCGTATAAGGACGCCGTGCTACAGCGCATCAACTGGTTTCGCGGAATGGCCGGCGTTCCCGCGGGTGTTTCGCTCGATTCGGCGCTTGGCGCTAAAGATCGCGAGGCCGCGCTGATGATGAGCGCCAATCAGGCCCTCGATCATACTCCGCCGCCAAGTTGGACCTGCTACACAGCCGCCGGCGCCGAGGCCGCCGGGAAGTCCAATATCTGTTATTGGTATGGAAGCTTCAACGATCCGGGGTGCGTGGAGCTCTATATCCGCGACCACGGCGCCAACAATGCTCCTGTCGGTCACCGCCGTTGGCTGTTGTATCCGCAGACCGACGTGATGGGTACCGGAGATGTCGGCCAGAGCACCGTGAATGGCGAAACGTATCCTACCGCCAATGCCATCTGGGTGATCCCTTCGAGTTCGCCGCCGCGCCCGGCCACACGTGACGACTTCGTGGCCTGGCCTCCCCAAGGCTACGTTCCGTACAAAGTGGTTCCGCCGCGATGGTCCATCTCCTACCCGGGCGCCAATTTCGCCGGGGCTTCCGTTACGATGACCCGGGGAGCGTTGTCGATCCCCGTTGCTCTCATCCCGGTAGAGAATGGCTACGGAGAAAACACCCTGGCCTGGGTTGCCAACAACCTCAACGCCAACGACGTACAAGCCAACTGGGCAAAACCGCAGGCCGATGAAACCGTTCACGTCACGGTTTCCAACGTGATCGCCGGGGGGCTAACCCGCACGTTCACCTACGACGTGATCATCTTCGATCCGGACCCGGTTGCTCCGTGTTCCTATGCGCTCGTGCCGCCGCCGCCGGCTTTCATAACCGCGGCTGGTTCGTCTGGAGTCGGGTTCCTGGTCCAGACCACGTCGAACTGCTCCTGGACGGCAACAAGCCCTGTCCCGTGGATCACCATCACTGGCGGCGCGACCGGTACCGGACCGGGCAGCGTTTCATTCACCGTCGCCAGCAATCCAGGTCCCGGTGCCCGATCCACCACGCTTACCGCGGCCGGAATATCCTACGCGGTGAATCAGGCCGCGCCCGCCGTTCCGCCGCCCAACGTGAAGCCCAGCATCACGGCCGTGACGCCAGTTGCAGGCAGCGGGCTCTCCACTACATTCACTGTCACCGCGAACGACACCAACGGCGCCGCCGATATCGACGTCATCAACGTCCTGATCAACAATGTGCTCGACGGCCGGCTGGCGTGCTACCTCGCCTACAGCCGGCCGAGCAACGTTCTCTATCTCGTCAACGACGCCGGCACCGGTCTGGTTCCGGGTATGGTTTTGAATGGCTCCGGATCCCTGTCGAATTCGGCGTGCTCGATCTCTGGGGCGGGTACGTCGGCCAGCGCGGGCGGCAACAACGTTACTCTTACGCTTGCAGTCACTTTCAGCCAGACGAGTTTCGCCGGTCACAGAGTTGTCTACGCCGCCGTTGGGGATCTCGCCGCCGCCAACACGGGTTGGATCACCAGCGGTACCTGGATCGTACCGTCATCCACGCCGCCCCCTCTCGTCCTGCAGAGCTATTCTCCGGCTTCCGGCAGCGGTTCCAGCGGAACCTTCACCGCCGTCTTCCGCCATGCGGCCGGCTTCGCCAACATCACCAACGCGCAGATTCTGATCAACATCGCGATCGACGGCAACAACGCGTGTTACCTCACCTATGTGCGCCCCGCCAACCAACTCTATCTGGTGAACGACGGCGGGCCCTCGGGTCCCCTCATCGGCCCGATCACGCCCAACAGCGGGGCGTCGCCGATCCAGAACTCGCAATGCAGCATTACCTCGGCCTCCACCTCCACCTCCGGCACCGATCTTACGGTTACCGTGAACCTCGCGTTTCTCGGAAGCTTTCGCGGAACGATGCTGGCGCACACCGCTGCACAGAACTACGTTGGGTCCACGCCCACCGAAAACACCGGGTGGATCGCCGGCGGTATCTGGGTGGTTCCTTAGCCTTTCGTCTCTGTTCGCCGTTCGAACGTCTGCCCGTAGACCCGCGCGCCATTCACGTCGCGATGCTCGATGGCGAGCCGCGCGGTCCCGCTATCCTCCCGGGCGCTTAGCCAAAGATAGCCGCCTTTTACGCGATGGAAGCGGTGCAGCCGCGGATCCTCACCCGGCGTTCCCGACGCATGCGAATCGCTGGCCGCCCCACACCCGAACTCCTGCGTCCCGGTTTCCGGATCCACCGAATGATACTGCCAATGCCGGTCGCCATTCAGCCAAAAGGTGTCCCCATGCGTGTTCTCTTTCATCCACCGCCGGAACTCGCGTCCCTCATGGGCGAAGACATCGTTCGAATGATTGTCGTGTTTGGTAGCCCGGTCTGGACCCACCAATGGCGTCGGGCTCACGATAATCTTCCACTGTGCCTGTGATCCAGCGATCCCGTCCATGAGCCACTGCTTCTGTTTCGCTCCCCAAATCGACTTTCCCGCCCCATCGGGCGCGGGGTTGGCGGACCGGTAGTCCCGCCCCTCCAGTAGAAAGATCTCGACCGCCCGTCCCCACGCGAAGCGGCGGTAAGGGGTCGCGCTGAACGGTACCTGCTCCGGAAAAACCTTCAGCCCTTCTTCGAAAGTGAACGGACGCATTGTCTCGTTCACATATCCGGGATAGCAATCGTCGGAGTAGCTGTCGTGATCGTCCTTCAGCCAATAGCCGGCCGCCGATTGCAGGCACCCGGCGATGGAGGGCAGCGAGTACATACGGTGCCAGTGGTGCCGCGCGATCGAGACGTGGTTCACCTTCGGATCGTCGGAGTCGTAATAAACGTTGTCGCCCACCGACAACAGGAACTGCGGAGCCTGCTTTCGAATCGCGTCATAAAGAAGGAATCCGCGCGGATCGTCGCGCTGGGAATACTTCTGGCAGCTCAACATCGCGAACTCAATCGGCGCCTGGGCATCGGCGGGCGGCGCGGTGCGAAAGGCTCCGGTGAGCGCTCCGTCGGTCTTTCCCGATGCGCGGGTTTCGACGGTGTAGGCGTACGCGGTGGCGGGCTTCAAGCCACTCACGGTGAACGTGTGTCCAAAGTCCGTGCCCTGATCCACGCCGGTCCATTTCGTCTGATGCACACGCTTGCCCTGCGCGGTTCGCACAATAACCCGGATCTCACCGGCATCGCCCGGGCATGATCCTTCGAGTGTTCCGGGATCGGTGCCGAGGGGCAGAGCCGGAACCCGGTTGGTTTTGGCGCGGGGCATCACGCCGTCGGCCCGGCGTAGCGCCGCTTTGCTTCTGCGCGTCCAGATCCGCGCCGATTCCGGAGTAACCTCGCCTACCTTTACGCCGCTTGCCTGATGGGTGCCGGGCGCTCCTTGCGCCATGGGGGTGAGGGTCGCGGCGGACCACGCTAGAAATTCGCGCCGGGTTGCTGGGGTTGTCATTGTCTCTAGGCATGATATTGCAAAGTGTAGTTCCGATGTTGGGGAACACCGGGCCTATTCCACGACGAACTCCTCGGGGCGCACATCCACGCGCGCCGCCGAATTGTAGTAGTCCCACAGGGTCGACATCGCAGCCTTCGCCCGCATTGGAAACGGCAGCCGCACCGGGAACGAAAATTCCGCATCGGCACCCGCCACAGGCCACAGATAGAGCACCAGGCGATCCGGCTGTACCTCGTATCGTTCCACGCCTCGGCCCAAGAGTTGATCCAGGGCGGCGCGATCTGCTTCCGCACCCGGCGGCAGGCCGACCTCGGCGATCAGCATCCCTCGGCTTACCTGCACTTTCCTTTCGGCCCGGACTCGGCACATTACCGTTTCGCCCGCACTCGCTTTGGTCCTGTCCCAACGCACCGTCATCGACAACATGTCCGTTGCGCCGGCGAGCGGCGCGCGCCAAGGCTCCCAGGAGCGGACCGTGATCGCCGCCATCGCGGTTGTGTTCCCTTCGGCGAGCGGCAGGGCGATCCGGTTTCGCCCTGGTTTCAGATCCCGGAGCGCGATGTTCTGCGGACGTCCCCCTCGAGGCCCGCGCTGCCCGCTGCCATAGCCGGACGATTGCATCGCCTTGAGCACTTGCCTCGTCGCTTGGGTGTTCCACCAGATGCCGTCCTGCGATCGCGCTGTCAGTAGATACGTGAGCGCCTTGTCGATCGCATCCCGATTCACCGCTACGCCCCGCTTGCCTGCCTCGGCCAGTGCGCGCGCGGCCACTGCCGTCAACTCCACGTTGCCTGCCTCGC
Source organism: Bryobacteraceae bacterium (assembly GCA_041740335.1). Lineage (GTDB taxonomy): Bacteria > Acidobacteriota > Terriglobia > Bryobacterales > Bryobacteraceae > DSOI01. The sequence goes on from JBGSME010000767.1 coordinate 5,241, forward strand.
CCCATCCATGAAATGGCAACTCACCTCCCAGGTGCCATTTGCCCTCCGCGGTCTGCATTGCCTGCAACCCCTGGGCGAGTTCAGCCGCTCGCGCCGGATCCTGCTCCGCGAGCAAACGATACGCGATCCGAAACGCATCCGTGTCTCCATCGCTTCGAGCGCTCCTCCCCAATACTGCGTCGACGTAAGCGGCCTGCCGATTCTCCACCGGCTGCTGGCCCAGCCAGTCCACCAGTTCGCCGATCACATCCTCATCCACTTCCACGCGTTTCGCGGCGTCGCGCAGGAACTCGATTGCATAGGCCGTCAGCGCCACGTCCGCAGGCTTCCCTTGGAAGTAGGCGACGCCGCCGGAATTCACCAGGTAGGTCCGCAACCGGTCAATTCCCTGGCGCACGTTCCGTTCCGCTTCCACACGCAACGGGCCCTCCTCTTCCTCTGCGGCATCCAGATAGTCGAGCAGAATCAGATTCGGATACGCGGACGAAATCGTCTGCTCGCCGCATCCGTTGGGGATCGAGAGCAGACGTTGGCGGCTGTCCCAGATGTGCGACATCGCGTCTGGATAGACAGTGATCTCGCCGGTCGTTCCACCGGTCACAGCGTCATCCGGGATCTCGATATCCACGTGGCCCTCGCCGCGCGGAAAAACACTCCGCGATATCGCCGCGGAGCGGCCGAATGGCTGAACGCGGACGTCCCTGCGTATGGCGTCGCTCCCCGCCGCGCCTGTCAATGCTACCTCATAGCTGGGAGCGGCTTTCACTCCGAACAGCATGCGCACTCCGTCCTTCGGTTCCACCAGCGCGGTCCGCGGAGCGAGGCCTGCCATCGTCACCTTCACCTGCTGAGGCTTCGATAGGAAGTTCTGTACTGTAACGGGGAGAGACACCTCGTCGCCTTCGGTGAGCACGGCCGGCGGGTTGAAGTCCAGGAACAAGGGCTGGAATACACGAAAGTTCGCATCCGTGTTTCCGATGGCGCCGTCCATCGTTGAGCCCATCGCGGAAACGCTCCATCGCGTGATGCTGTCGGCCACGCCGAACTCGACCTCTGCGCGTCCCCGGGCATCGGTCTCGATGAGCGGCATCCACAGCAGTGTTTCCGGAAACTCGGTTCGTATGCGTCTGTGAGCGGAAGGCTGCGCCGATCCACTGGACGCCTGGATCTGCATCTCTGGCGTTTCCGCGGCAACCTCCACCACCTGAGTCACGGACCCAATCTCCAATTGCCCGTTCAACTCGGTCAGCTTGCCCACCCAAACCGGCACCGAGTGAATCCGCAGCAGCCGGAATCCCGGGTACTCGAAAGTAACTTCGTAGGAGCCCACCGGCAGCCCGTCCAAATGATATCTCCCTCGTTCGTCCGCCGTCACTTCCATTGTTCGCTTTTCATCGCTGACGCGGACGACCGTTTTCGCGATCCCGGCGCCGGTGGCGTCGGTGACGTCTCCAGTCAGTCCCCCGGTTCCGTGCTGCGATTGTGCAGGCCAGGCGCCGGGCGGAGGCTGGATCTCCGCGATCACCTGCTGCTCCGTCGACTCGAACTGCCCAATGACGACTGGGTCGCCATCGCCGTCCGAATTTAGTTCTACAATCAGTGCCTGCGCCAGCCGCTCCTGCGCCGTGCGGGATTGCGTGGTTCGTCCTAATCTTTGGGAGTCGTAGTAGGTGAAATCCTCCACGTTGATCATCCGCAACACCCGCTTGTAGAATCGCAGCCGCAAGGGCGCGCCGCGCGGTCCCACGAGAATACGTTCCAGGTCCGCTTCACGCAGGATTCGCCGCAACTCCGCCTCGTTCTCCGGAAACCGCTTCTGCTCGCGAAGCAGCGCTCTCAATCGCCATGATTCAGGTTCCCAGTACCTTTGCATGATCTGGTGCAGTTCGATGTCATCCCCGGTTCCATGCCTGCGGTCCGGCCCGGCGCTTGTGAACGTCGTCTCCAGATCCGATCCCGATAGCTCCGGGATCACGGCGTACCGCGTGCCCCACGGATCGTTCAACGTCTCAGTTCCTCGCAGCGCCGCCTGCAAGTCCGTGCTGTTACCCACCAGTGCCAGTTTCTCCCGCCGGTACTCCTCCACTGCCTTTTGAATTTTCGCTATATGCCGCTCGAACAGTGGCCCGAATCGCGACCGCGACGCTGCCTTCCGCAGCTGAGTCTCCGGCAGATCCGCTCCCACCCTCACCAGTGTGTTCCAACCTCCGTTGAGACCGCCTTCGGCGCCGATGGTAGCGCCGGCCAGCAATTGCAGGTCATCGGTATACCGCCCTCGCGCGCCGCGAATTTCGCTCCAAACATCCTCGAAAGTATCTCTTCTTCGTTGCCGCCGAAGATCGGTATCCGCCGCTCGTGCCTCCGATGCCTCGTCCACGATTCCTAACCCCACCGCGGACTCGACGGGACGCCCCTGCGCGTCACGCACCTCGATCGTGGCTCGTGCCTTCTCTCCGGGCTTGTACTCCTCTTTATTCAGTTGCAACCGCACCTCCAGTTCGCGTGCCTCTGGAAAATATGCGATCGCGGAGGCATAAGCCTCGTTGGCGAGGTTGCCGCTCCGCAACCTCCGGACATGCACCACCACCCGATGCCCGAACCACGGCTCGTGAGCAATCCGGAACCGCCCCTTGCCGCCACGCAGCACCTCCGTCCGCCACCGCACAAACGGAGCCCGGGCTGACTCGACGCCCACTTCTACAAGATCCTCTTCGAGGTTCGATAGGACGTCCGCGACGATCTCTTCGTTGGCGTCGAGTAGCGTCCTTTGCAGCGCCAGATGCACTCCTCGGCCGTGGCGGTAGATCTCGATCGTTCCCGTTGAGCCGCGCGAATCCACCGCTTCTATCCCGAATGTTCCCTCGCCCGGCGCTTGCAGGCGCGCAGCGCCGTACCGGTTCGACTTCGCGGTTGCT
>JBGSME010000768.1:0-4108 GCA_041740335.1 Bryobacteraceae bacterium
CGCATGTAGGACCGAATCGGCTTGCCCGGCAAATCGCCGCTATAGAGAATCCTCTTGCCGTCCGGGAACCATTCGACGGCTTGATGCTGGATCCCTTCCTCGTCGAAGGTCTTCGATTCGCCAGCGCCGGTGGGGAGAAGCATGAGGCGGCTTGATTTGCCTTCCCAGCGAATACAGGCCACCTGTTTGAGATCGGGCGAAAGCGCCGGGCGGTTGCCGAACCCGAGGCGGACAGCGGGCGAGCCATCCGTCTTGCGCAGGTAGATGGCCGAGTTGCGGCCCTCACCATAGGACAGTTCCACAAACAGCGCGAGTGACCCGTCACTGGCCATATCGTAAACGAACGAAGCATCCTGCCAGCCAAGCTCAGTCCGGCCGGAGGGAACGTTCGCCTTCATGCCGACGCGCGAATTGACCACCGACACCAGGGCGTCGCCTTGCTGGTTCACGTCGTGCAGCAGCGGCCAGCCGGAGACCTGGCCGACGCGCCGTTCCTTGCCCGCCATGTCCACGGCCCATATGGAAGGCTCCTGGCCGAGCCGCAGTGCGGAAAACCAGATCTCCTTCGCGTTAGGGGACCACGCCATCCCGCCTACCGCGCGCCATCCGGTGGATAGTGTGCGGACCGATCCGCCTTCGGCCAGCAGGACAGAGAAGTCGCCGACTTCGGCGCTGTAGTCAGTAAGCGCGAGCCGATTGCCATCGGGCGACGTTTGGACAAAAGGCGCGCCGAGCAACTGCTGCCGCTCCAGGATCACCGTGCCCACTGGATATTCAACGCGGAACTTACCCTCATACTGCCGGGCGACGGCGAGCGTTTCTCCGTCGGGTCCCCAGGCGGCGGCCACCACGTTCTCCAGGACCTCGCGTGGCGCACCACCGGAATAAGGAGCCCGGGCGAGCGTTGCCGGCGCGCCGTGCAGATCCTCACCGAGCAGGATCGCCATGTCGCCTTTCCGCGAAATCGAATACACCTTGGCATTAGGAAGATCGAACTGCCGGGCTTCGCGGCTCCCCGGTTGGATCGAATAAATAGCGGGCGGCCCGCCATCCCAGCCGGCCGAATAGACCACGGCACCGCCGGGCGCAAACTTCGCGGTATAGATGTTCCCGCGCTGGAACGTCAGCCGTTGGTAGCTGAGCGGATCGCCCGGAATCAACCGCCAGGCCGCGTAGGCCCCGAGCAGCGCGCCGGCGGCCAGCACTGCCAGAAGGGCCCATTTCCAGGCGCGGCTGGATTTGCCGGTGGGCTGAGCGGCGTCCATCTCTTCCAGGACGCGGCCGGATTCGAGATCCTCGAGAATTTCCTGCAACGCCAAACGAACGTCGGCCATGCTTTGCCAGCGCCTTGCCGGATCTTTGCGAAGGCAGCGGGTGACTACGCGTTCCAGATCCCGGGGCAATTGCGCCCCGGCACCGGTGAGTGGCTCGGGCTCCTTCAAGAGCACCGACGAGAGCGACGAGATCTTGGTGTCGCCGTGAAATGCCTGGCGTCCGGTGAGCATTTCATACAGCACGGATCCGAAGCTGAAGACATCGGTTCGGGCGTCGAGCTTCTTGCCTTCGGCCTGTTCGGGCGACATGTAGGCGACCGTGCCGAGGATCGTGCCTTCCTCGGTAAGATCGGCCTGGATGCTTTCGGTGACGCCATGCGCGTCGACGCCGAGGACAGGGTCAAAGCGCGCCAGGCCAAAGTCCAGAATCTTGACGTTGCCGTCTTCGCCTGCAATGAGGTTGGCGGGTTTTAGGTCGCGATGGATGACGCCGGCAGCGTGCGCGGCGGCCAGGCCGTCGGCGATCTGGATGGCAAACGCCAGCGCCTCTTTCACTGGCAGAGCGCGCGACGCGATCTTTCGATCGAGCGTCTCCCCGGCGACGAACTCCATCGCGATGAAGTGCACCAGCTGGCCGTCCAACTCGTCGCTATCGATGTCGTAGATGGTTACGATGTTGGGATGATGCAGCGCGGAGGCGGTGCGCGCTTCCTGCATGAAACGCTTCTTCCGCTCGGGATTCGCCACGGCGGCGGGCGGCAGCACCTTCATGGCCACGGGCCGGTCCAAATGGGTATCGGTGGCTCGGTAGACGGCGCCCATGCCACCCTCGCCCAACTTCGATTCGATCCGGTAGTGCCGTAGTGTTCGCCCGATCATGGCTCAGCGGCGTCAACCACGGGGATACTGCGCGTCCCGCGGCACGCCTTCCCAGTGAGATTGATTGTACCGCGAGTCCGTCTCAGTAGGGGCTGATCGAATGCTTGGTGAGTTCGGGGGCCTTCCGCCCGAGTAGCTTCTCCACTTCCTTGCGAAGCGGTTCCACCGAGCGTGCGTAGATCATCTTATAGGCTTGGCAGAAGTAATCGAGGTCTTCGAACTTACCGTTCGGACCCTCGCGGAACTTGGGGCAGCCGCCGTGACAAATCGACTGATACTCGCACACCTGGCACTCGGGATGGGCGAGCGTCTTTTTCTGCGCGAAGCTGTAGCGGCGGGTGCGACGCGCGATTTCCGACCAGGAATCGATCGTGACGTTGCCGAGCTTCCAACCCGATTCGACGAAGAAGTCGCACGGAAATACATCGCCGTTGTACTCCACCACCACGTAGCTGTCGCAGGTTTCATGCATGGTGCAACTGCCGGGACGCATGCCGGCGACGGCTTCGGCAATGTTGTCGAAGAAGCGTATTCGGACCTTGCGCCGGTCCGGCCACCACAGTTCGAACGTTTCAACCAGAAAGCGGCCATACTGCTCGGCGGTGATGGTGAACGGCATGCGAGTGCCGTCGCGGTTGAACTCGGCAAGCGGGATGTATTGAATGTTGTCGATGCCGAGAGACTTATAGAAATTGTAGATTTCCTTCGGCTTGTCGATGTTGGCCTGGCTGAGCACGCAAAGAATGTTGAAGTCGACCTTGTTCTTCTTCAGGCACTCGATGCCTTTCATCACCTGCTTCCAGGTTCCGCGGCCCGCCTTGTTGAACCGGTAGGTATCGTTGACGTCTTCCGGCCCGTCGAGCGAGACGCCGAGCAGCCAATTATAGGAATGGAACAACTGCGCCCAGTTGTCGTCGAGCAGTGTAGCGTTGGTCTGCAGGGCGTTGCTGACGTTCTGTCCGTCGCGGCCGAAGCGCTGCTGGAGTTCGACGAGCTTGGTGAAAAAGTCGAGCCCGGCGAGCGTGGGTTCGCCGCCCTGGAAGGCGAACGTGGAGTTCGGATACGAGTAGAAGAGGTAGGTATCGACGAGACGCTCCAGCGTGTCGTTGGTCATCCGGCGGGCCGGGAGGGACTTGTAGGGGTCTGCTTCGCGATCGAGGTAGAAGCAATAGGAGCAGTCCAGATTGCACACCGCCGACGCCGGTTTGATCAGAAGCGAGGTGATTCGCGGAACGGGGCCGAGTTGATCGGTCATCGGTCCGCCGCTGTAGTCTTGTCCCAGGATCGGCAGGTGAATGCTGCTGCTCATTGCTTGGAGTGTATCACTTCGAGGTTTGAGCGCCGGTGGAAACGAAGGCGCCGGCGGGAACCCCGGATCAGTGGCTCCTTGCGATAATCCGAAACATCTTCAAATTGATCAACGCAAACCGCAGCAACTGCCATGGAACGAAAGTCCGCCAGAACAACGTGCCGCGCGTCGGCTTGGGAGCGTCGAGGTGTAGGTAGGGTGTCATGGAAAATTACTCCGGGATCAAGGCCCAACCCGGCCGCAGGCGAGCCTTGTAGAGAAACATGTGATGGAGCAGGATCTTGATCCAATGCCCCGCCAGGCCGATCTCGCCGAACGTAAACCGCAAGTCGCGGCCATACTCGGGATAGCGCTCAAAATCCGGAACGATCGGGTATACGGTGATTGACGCGGCGGTACCCGTGAACGGATTCGAGCCTGCGGAAGCAACGCAAGCGGCGCCCATTTCCGCCATGGAAGCCGCGGCTGTAGGCTGTTCGGCTCCGCCGATCATGTCGACGATGCTGCGCGCCACGGTGCGTCCGATGATCGCCGAAGGCATCCCGGTGCGCGGCGGGGCCGGCGAGATGGGAGTGCCCTCGGCGGTTGCATGCGGCTCAGAGATCGCGTGCGGCGGCGCGAAGGCGATGCCCGCCGCGAACAGATT
>JBGSME010000769.1:0-5571 GCA_041740335.1 Bryobacteraceae bacterium
GGCGATCGCCGACGTTACGCAGCGCCATGCTCTCTGGCTCCACGTGGACGCGGCATATGGGGGGGCGGCCGCCATTGTCGAATCCCGCCGCGCTGTGCTTGATGGCGCTTCCCGTGCACATTCGCTGATCGTCAATCCGCACAAATGGATGCTCACGCCGGTGGATTGCAGCGTCCTCTATACCTGCCACCCGGAGTTCCTGCGCGAAGCTTTTTCGCTGGTGCCCGAATATCTGCGCACGAAGGAAGATCCGCGCGCCGTCAATCTGATGGAATACTCGGTCGCTCTCGGGCGCCGGTTCCGCGCGCTGAAGCTGTGGTTTGTGATGCGGTCATACGGGCGCCAGCGCGTCGCCGCGATGATCGACGATCATTGCCGGTGGGCGCGGGAGCTGGCGTCGTGGATCGAGGCGGACGAGCGTTTCGAAGTTGCCGCGCCGGTGGAGATGTCGCTCGTGTGCTTCCGGCATCGCGATGGCGATGAAGCCGGGCGTCAATTGCTCGACGCGGTAAACGCGAGCGGATTCGCTTTTCTTTCGCACGCGAATCTGGACGGGCGCTTGATTCTCCGCTTTGCGATCGGGAATTATCAGACGACTCTCGACGACGTCCGGCAGGTGTGGAATCAGATCGCAGGCATGGTACGGTAGCTTTACCCGTACTGGGAGGGATCTTGGCAAACCACTCCATGGCGGCTATACTCTTAAAGAACTCGCGCAAGACGGACTCGCTACGGCGCCAGAGAATCGCGAGTTCCTTCCAGGTTTGGGGCTGCGCCAACGCGGCCTCTGCGCTTCTCAGGAACCCGCGCAAGACGAACACGCCACGGCGCCGGAGGATCGCGATTTCCTTCCAGGTTTGGGGCTGCGCCGAAGCGGCCTTTGCGCTCGGGGGGATTCCTGGGTTGCGGTGACGAGATGTTTCAGGATGGAACAAGGAGAATCGAACGGAAATGCCGAACCTTATTGACTCGCTGATGGGCATGGTGGATGGAAACACGCTGGGGGCGCTCGCCGGCAACCTGGGTGAGCCGCAAGGCGCAGTGGAAAAAGCCTTGAAGACGGGCGCGGCCGCCATGCTCGGATCGATCGGCCAACGGGCCGGCGACACGGGTTTCCTGAGCTCGGTGCTCGGACTATTGAATAACCCGGCCTTGTCGCCAAACCTATTAAATAATGTCGGCTCCCTGCTCGGCGGGGGTGGGGGAAGCGCTCTCTCCGGGATTGGGTCGCAATTTCTTGGACTGCTATTCGGCAGCCAGCAATCCGGCGTGATGGATATGATCGGCCGCGCCGCCGGGTTGAAGAGTTCATCCACTTCCAGCTTGATGGGCATGGCTGCCCCGCTGGTGATGGCGTTCCTCGGAAGCAAGGTGAAGAGCGAAGGGCTCGGCGCAGCCGGACTCGGCAAACTGCTGGCCGGTGAAATGTCCAGCCTGCAGGGGCTGCTACCCAGCGGAATGTCTTCGCTGCTATCTTCCGCGATGCCTTCGGTGTCCTCAATGGCGGCTCCCCCGGCGCCCGCCCCCAGCCGTGGTTGGCTGTTGCCGCTGCTGCTGGTAGCCGCCGGCGCGTTCGGTTTACTGTGGTTTCTCAATCAGGGCGCGTCCGATATCAAGCATGCCGCCCACGATGCCGCCGCCACGGTGGGCCATACTGCCTCAAAGGCAGGCGATGCCGCGACGGGCGCCATGAATTCAGCGTGGGCCGCGCTCGGCGAGTTCTTCAAGCGGAAACTGCCGAACGGCATGGAACTGAACATTCCGCGATTGGGCGTGGAGAACAAGCTGGTGGATTTCATTGAGTCCTCGAGCCCGGTGGATAAGACCACATGGTTCGACTTCGACCGGCTGCTGTTTGACACGGGTAAGGCAACGCTCCAGGCCGAGTCTCAGGAGCAGTTGAAGAACGTTGCCGAGATCCTGAAGGCGTTCCCGAACGTCGGCATCAAGATCGGAGGCTACACCGACAACACCGGCAATGCGGCGGCCAACATGGCGCTTTCCGACGCGCGAGCCAAAGCGGTGGTGGCCGAACTGACTGGGTTGGGCGTGGAAGGCTCGCGGCTGGAGGCCGAGGGCTACGGTGACCAGCATCCGGTGGCTTCAAACGATACCGAAGAAGGCCGGCAGCAGAACCGCCGGGTTTCGATGCGTGTGACGAAGAAGTAGCCGTTACAGCAAGCTTCCATACCGCCGATGCTCGACGTCGAGTGGATCGGCGCGGCTGATGCATCGGAGAGCAAGGGGTTCGGCTCGCCGGATTGGCGGCGATTTCTGAACGCTTCAGGCGCCCAGCAGCCGCGCCAGATCCAGAAAATCCGTGGCATGCAGATCGATATCCGGCTCGGCCGCCATGTCCGGTGTCCGCATCGGGCCGAACTCGAACTCCCGCTCTACGAACGCAGTTCGGAACCCCGCCTTTGCCGCAGCGCGCAAGTCATTTTTATGCGCCGCGACCATCATGCATTGTTCGGGCGGTAAACCGAGCAGCCGTGCGGCGGTCTGGTACACCTCGATGTCGGGCTTGTAGTGTCCCGCCAACTCGGCGGAAAGAACCACATCCCAAGGCAGCCCGGCGTTTTTCGCCATGTTCGAAAGCAGTCCGACATTGCCGTTGGAAAGCGTCGCGATGGTGTAGTGTTGCTTCAAGCGTGTCAGTCCGGCAACGGAATCACGCCATGGCCGCAGCCGGTGCCACACGCGATTCAAGTAGTCCTTATCCGCTTCGGAGAGGCCCTCGATCTTGAATTCAACCAGCAGTGAGTCGAGAATGCGGCGATGCAACTGGTCAATCGTCATCCACGGCAGTTGCTTCTTCCTCACCTGATCCATCGCGGGACCGTAGCCGGCACGCCAACGGTCGGCGAACTTCTCCCAGTCGATTTTGATGCCGCGCGACTCACCGAACTCGGTGCCCTGCCCGGCGATCGAACCGCGCCAATCGACAACCGTACCGAACACATCGAACGTGAGCGCTTTTACCAGTGGCGTGGGCATGATGGCACCCTCAGGCGGAGACGGCGCGCCCCTGCACCACCTCAGTGAAAGCTTCTTCAAAGGCGTCAAGGCTCTCTTCGAGTGCTTCGCGGTGGATCACCAGTGGTGGGCATATCTTGATGGTGGCTCCGCCGAATCCCACCGGCGAGAACATGAGCACGCCTTTCTCCATCGTCCGCTGGATCGTATCGAAGGCGAGCCCGGGATCCGGCTCCGTCGATTCCGGATGAACGCAGGCGACGCCGGCCACCAGGCCTTTGCCGTCCACGCAACCGATCTGCGGAAACTTCGACTTCATCGCGCGCAGACGGGCCAGTAGGACCTCACCCATCCGCGCCGCATTCCCGCTCAGATCTTCGGCAAGGATCAGCTCGATATTGGCGAGGGCGGCGGCACAGCAAATCGGATTGCCGGTGTGAGTGGAGGTCATTGAGCCTGCCGGGTGCAGGTCCATAATATCGGCGCGGCCGATCACGCACGAGATCGGGAGTGAGCTGGAGATGCCTTTGCCCCAGGTGGAAAGGTCCGGCACGATGCCGTAGTGTTGATATCCGGCCAGCTTGCCGGTGCGTCCGAATCCGGCCTGCACTTCGTCGAGAACGAGAAGCGCCTTGCGGCCGGTGCACCAGGCGCGCAGTTGCTGCATGTATTCGACGGGCGCGAACGAGGCGCTGCCACCCTGGTAGGTTTCGAGGATCACTCCGCAGACGTCGGCCGGCTGCACACCGGTGTCGGCCAGCGCTCGCTGGAAACCTTCAAAGGTTGTGTCGCGAGTGCGGAAGCCATCGGGGAACGGCACCTGGACGAAGCCGGGATCGAGGTTCACGATCCAATCCTTCAAACCAGGAATGCCGCCGGCTTGTTGGGATCCGAGTGTGCGGCCGTGGAATGCTTTTTCGAAGGACACCACGACGTTCTTGCGGCGGCCGCCGACTTTCACGCCGTGAGTGCGGCATAGCTTGATGGCGCATTCCACCGCTTCCGAACCGGTAGTGAGCAGGAACACCTTGCGATCGGGCTCGCCGAACATAGTGGCGAGCTTCTCCACCAGCTTGGCGCGGATTTCGTTCGGAAAGCAGTAGTTGGTGAGGAGCTTGTGCTGGGCCTGGCCAACGATGGCGTCGACAATTGGCTGGCGGCCGTGCCCGGCGTTGGTGATGAGGACGCCGCTGGACCAATCGATCCAGCAATTCCCGGACGCATCGTAGACCTGGAAGCCTTCGGCGCGATCCCAAAGAATCGGCGGTTGGCCGCGCATGGCCACGGGTTCGTATTTCTGCAGCGTCTCGAGTACGGCGAGCGAGGCGGGCGCCGGCAGATCGGTGGCGATGCGGCGATACTTCGTCTCCAAGCGAGGGACGGATCGCGGGGTCAGGTCAAACTCTCTGGCCATATAGGGAACTTTGATTGTACACGGCGGCTACTCCGCGCGAAGCACGTTCACCGGGTCTATCCGCGATGCACGGCGGGCGGGAAGGTACGCCGCGAGGATGGCAACGCCCGCCAGCAACAGGGCCGTGGCCGCGATTACCAGCGGGTCAATGGACTGGACGCCGAATAGCATCCTCTCGATCACCTTGCGCAGACCGGCACTGGCGATGAGGCCGATGGCGACGCCAATCGCCGACAGGCGGATCCCGCGGCCCACCACCATGTTTCGGACGTCTGCCGGCATTGCGCCGAGGGCGAGCCGGACGCCGATCTCGCGGGTGCGCTCTTCAACCGAATAGTTCATCAGCCCGTAGATGCCGGCCGCGGCCAGCGCCAAAGCCGCTAGGGCGAAGACAGTGAGCAGCAGGGTTTGGAAATCGCTTTGGGCGGTGGACTCGCCCACTACGTCGCGCATCGTTTGGATACCGGCCACCGCGAGCCCGCCACTGGCGGCTTTCAACTCGGCCTGAATCGGCGCGCTCAGCCGGTATGGATCGCCCTTGGCGCGCACCACCCACGTGATGGGCAGGATCCGGGCATCAATCCGTGTCATCCCGCCGGGCACTTGCGACTGTGGCACGTAGACGATCTCGCCGAGTTGCTTGCCGAGCCCGAGGTCATGCACGTCGCCGGCGATGCCGATGATCTCGCGCGGCGGGGCAATGAAGTCAGGCCCCATGTTCTTATCGATCGTGATTCGCTGGCCGATCGCATTGCCATCGGGCCAGTGTTTCTTCGCCAGGGCGGCACTGATCACGGCTACGCTTTGCGAGGTTCCGGTGTCGGCCCGGGTGAAGCCGCGTCCGCTTCTGAGCGGGATTCGGAAGACATCGAAGAAGTCGGGCGAGACAGGACGCATCAGCGCCCCGCCGTGCGTCTGATCCCCGGCGGCAAGCGGACGCCCCTCGATGAAGATTGATGATCCGAAAGCCACTTGCACCGGCAGCGTCCAGGTGGTGGCCGCCGCGGTTACACCGGGAATCCGCCGCAGCCGTTCGACGCCGTCGCCGGCTAGCCGGCTGACGGTCTCGGTGCTGGTGAAGCGCGTCCCTTCGAGCGACATCGAAAGGGTGAGGACGCCGCTTGGGTCGATCCCCGGCTGAACGGCGCGCAATGCGGCGAACGTGCGAATCAGCAACCCCG
>JBGSME010000770.1:0-2562 GCA_041740335.1 Bryobacteraceae bacterium
GGTAGCGCGCGTGCGGGTTGCCCGAGTCGCGCGATTCGGCCTGAACGACATCGACATTGCCGTTGTCCTCGACGATGTAGGAAAGGCGGCTGAGGCGCTGGCTGAGTTCGGCTACGCGGATGGCCGAAGGGCCCATGTCGACGCCGCGGCGTCCAGCGCCGAGATCGAGTGGGGCTCCGATCACTGCAATTCGAGTGGGGCGCATACTATTCCTCCCATCCTTCAAAGACACGCATTACTTCGCCGATCGGGTCCGCCATGCCGTCGACTTCCCGCACTTCAAGCAGCATGGGGTATTGGGCGGGGCGGGTGCGGAGCAGTTCCATCGTTTTCTTCCAGTCTATTGTGCCTTCGGCGGGGAACAGGTGCAGGTCCTCTTGGCCATCGTTGTCGTGGAGGTGGGTGGAGCGGATGCGTTCCTGCATGCGATTGAAGGCGCGCTCCACGCCTTCCATGATGTGGGCATGGCCGGTGTCGAAGCAGAAGCCGTTTTCAAGATGCGTGAGTTTGACGAACTGGTTGAGGCGGGCCGAGGACGACAGTTCGTTCGGAATATTTTCAAGCAGAACTTCGACGCCGCGATGGCGGGCGAACAGGTTCAGTTCTTCAAGGGAAGAGAACGCGGCGTCGAACTTGGATTCGTGGAACTCTTCGCCGTCGACGCCCAGGTGTTGGATCAGGTAGCGGAACGGGGCGCGCTCGGCGACGTCGAGCGCGCGTTTTACTTCGTCGACGGAATCGCGGCGGCGGATCCGTTCAAGACCGGCGATGTTCACTTGCGCATGGGCGCTCCGGCGGCCGGACTCGTCGCTATGGTGGATGGGGGAATGGAGGGAGTGCAATTCCAGTGACGATTCGGCGAAGAACTCGGCGAGGGACGCTATCTGGGCGCGGTCCCGGTAGTCAAACGACTGGCGCTCGCAAAACACTTCCGCTTTGGCGATACCGGCGCGTGCGAGGCGATCGAGCCACGAGGAGGTGAGGCGGCGCGCGATGGTGAGATGCGTGGAGAGTCCGGTAATCATTGGAGGGGTTAGTAGCCGACGGCCTTTCCTGCGCCGCGTCCGTCACTGCCGCCTTGCAGCCAGCCGTCGTCGGAGACGATCGCTTCGACGACAGCGACGGTGGAAATGGGGGCGATGGTATGGCCTTTCGCTTCGAGGAGGCGGATGGTGTCGGGGGAGAACCCTCTTTCCATCGAGAGCTTGTCGGGCTGCCATTGATGATGGAAGCGCGGTGCGTCGATGGCGTCCTGCACGTTCATCCGGTGGTCGACAACGTTGAGGATCACCTGCAGCACGCCGTTGATGATGCGGGAGCCACCGGGTGCGCCCGCCACCATGAACAGCTTGCCATCGCGAGTGAGGATGGTAGGAGTCATGGAAGAGAGCGGGCGCTTGCGTGGCGCGATCGAATTGCCTTCGCCTTGAATCAGGCCGAACATATTCGGGACACCGGGCTTGGCGGCGAAGTCGTCCATTTCGTTGTTGAGCAGAAAGCCGAGGCCAGGCACGGTGACGCCGTTGCCGTAGCTGCCGTTGATGGTGTAGGTGAGCGCGACGGCGTTTCCGTTCGCGTCGACGATGGAGAAGTGCGTGGTCTCGGCGGGTTCACGCGCGGGCATCTTTCCAGGCTGGACGGCCTTTGAGGTGGAAGCATGGGCGGGATCGATGGAGTTGCGCAGGGAAGTGATATAGCGGGGGTCGAGAAGGCCTTTCAGCGGGACGCGGAAGAAATCCGGATCGCCCATATGCTCGCTACGGTCGGCGTAGAAGCGGCGCATGGCTTCGGCCGTGAAGTGGATGGATTCGGCCGAACCGGCGCCGGACTTCTCATAGCCCGAGCCTTCCAGCATGCCGAACATTTGCAGGATCCCGATCCCCCCTGAACTGGGCGGCGGAGCGGTGATGACCTCGTAGTTCCTGTACCGGCCGCGGAGTGGCTCACGCTCGACCGCTTTATAGGCGCGAAGATCCTCTTCCGTGATGAGCCCGCCGTGGCGCTTCATCTCGGCGGCGAGGCGGCGTGCGGTTTCGCCTTCATAGAAATCGCGGGCGCCGTGTTTGGCGATGCGTTTGAGGGTGGAGGCGAGCTCACGCTGGCGGAGGCGGTCGCCCATTTCGTAAAGACGGCCGCTTTTGAGAAAAATGCGGTTCGAATCTTCGAAACCGCTGAGCAGGTCCTTGGCGCTCTTGAGAGACTCCGATCGGGCGTAGCTGATATCGAAGCCCTTGCTCGCCAGTTCGACGGCCGGTTTGACGAGATTGGACCATCGCTTGGAACCGAGGGCGCGGTGAGCCATTTCCAGTCCGCGAACGGTGCCGGGGATACCGGCGGCGCGCCATCCGACGGTGGAAGCCTTGGTGGGGTTGCCTTGCTCGTCGAGGTACATGTCGCGGGAGGACGATCCGGGCGCGGCTTCGCGAAAGTCAAAGAAGCGGCTGCCGCCGCCGGCGGCTCGATACAGGAGGAATCCACCGCCGCCGAGATTGCCGGCGGAAGGGAGGGTGACGGCGAGGGCGAATGCGACGGCAACGGCGGCGTCAACCGCGTTTCCGCCGG
>JBGSME010000771.1:0-5602 GCA_041740335.1 Bryobacteraceae bacterium
GGATCTGGCGCACCGGCACCTCGAACGTGCCGGCATGATCGTGGTGGCGCGCAACTACAAGACGCCGTCGGGCTCGGCGGAGGTGGATCTGATTGCGTGGGATCGCGACGATCTCGTCTTCGTGGAGGTGAAGTCGCGCGCGTCGGAGGAGCATGGCGCGCCGGACCGCGCTATTGATGAGCCGAAGCGGCGCAAGATCCTCTACGCCTCGCTCGACTACATTCGCCGCGCGGGGCTGGAGAGGCCAAGCGTTCGCTTCGACGTGGTGAACGTAGTGTTCGATCGAGCCGGCGGAATCGAACATATCCGCGACGCCTTCGGGGAATCGCAACGCCCGCGGGCGATATAATAGGCGCTTGCCGGAACTAAGGAAAGACCCCGTCACGGGACGCTGGGTGATTATCGCTGTTGAGCGATCGCGGCGTCCGAACGATTTCCTGCGACAACCCGTTGAGATTCAAGGAGTGAGCATGTGCCCGTTTTGCCCGGGCAATGAGGAGCGCACCCCTCCGGAGGTGCTCGCCTATCGCGACGATGGCAGCCCGAACACACCAGGGTGGAGCGTGCGCGTGGTTCCGAACAAGTTCCCTGCCCTGCGGATCGAAGGCGAACTGGAGCGAACCGGCGAGGGGCTGTACGATCACATGAACGGGATTGGCGCTCACGAGGTGATCATCGAATCGACCGATCACGACAAGGCGCTCGCCGATC
The DNA here is from genome assembly GCA_041740335.1 of Bryobacteraceae bacterium. Taxonomy (GTDB): domain Bacteria; phylum Acidobacteriota; class Terriglobia; order Bryobacterales; family Bryobacteraceae; genus DSOI01. The sequence goes on from JBGSME010000771.1 coordinate 712, forward strand.
TCACCGACAAACAGATCGAAGAAGTTTTTTGGGCATACCGGGACCGGATCATTGATTTGAAGAAGGACCCGCGGTTGCGCTACGTGCTGGTGTTCAAGAATCACGGCGAGGCGGCGGGCGCATCGCTTGAACACACGCACTCGCAGTTGATCGCGATGCCGATCGTTCCGCGGCAGGTGCAGGAGGAACTGGAAGGCTCGCTACGTTATTTCGATTTCCGGGAGCGCTGCATTTTCTGCGATATCGTGCGCCAGGAATCCCGCGATGGGGCGCGCGTGGTGATTGAGACGGATCATTTTCTGGCGGTGTCTCCGTATGCGCCGCGCTTCCCTTTTGAAACCTGGATCGTGCCGCGACGCCACGCATCGCACTTCGAAACCATTGAGGGTCCGCAGATGCCGAACCTGGCGTGGGTGCTGCGCGTAGTTCTGCGCAAGCTCGACAAGGTTCTCGATCACCCCTCCTACAACTACATGCTGCACACCGCGCCGGTGCAGGAAGGCGGGATGACGCATTATCACTGGCATATCGAGATCATTCCCAAACTCACCAAGGTGGCCGGCTTCGAGTGGGGCACGGGATTCTATATTAACCCGACGCCGCCGGAAGATGCCGCGCAATTTCTGCGCGAAGCGGGGCTGGCCTAGGACGCCGGCATAGAAGGAGACTGAACCAATGACACGACGCGATTTTCTCGGCACCGCCGCAGCGGGCGCAACGGCCGCGGCGGCCGATCCGAAGCGGCCGAACGTGCTGTTCCTGTCGGTGGACGATATGAACGACTGGGTGGGGTGCCTGCGCGGCTACCCCGGCGTGAAGACACCGAACATTGATGCGCTGGCACGCCGCGGTGTCCTTTTCTCGGATACGCATTGCGCCGCGCCGGTGTGCAATCCCTCGCGCACGGCGCTGCTCACGGGACGCGCGCCTTCAGCCACCGGCATCTACAACAACGAACAATACTGGCGGCCGGCGCTGCCGGACGTGGTGACGATGCCGCAGTACTTCCGGCGAAACGGCTATCACGTGGCCGGCGCCGGTAAGGTCTTCCATCACGTGGCGGGCTTCAATCCTCCCGATCAGTGGGACGACTTTCAACTTCAGCAATTCGACGACCCTTGGTATCGCCGCGCGGAATGGTATCCGTGGGTGAAGAAGATTCCGAACCCCAAGGGACATCCGTTCAACGGGATCGATAATTTTCAGGGCGAGTTCGATTGGGGGACGATCCCGTTCTACAAAGAGAACGACTACGGCGACATGCGCGCGGTAGAGTACGGGGAAAAGTTTCTAGCCAAGGAACAGCAGAAGCCGTTCTTTCTGGCCGTGGGCTTGTGGCATCCGCACATTCCGATGTTCGCGCCACAGAGCTACTACGATCTGTATCCGCCGGACAAGATTCGCATGCCGGAGGTTCCCGATAACGACCTGGACGACATTCCCGCCGTGGGGCAGGAATTCGCGGCGTTCCGGCGTTCCGAGCATGAGCGCATTTTGAAGGAAGGCAAGTGGCGGGATGCGGTCCGGTCATACCTGGCGGCGATCTCGTTCGCCGATGCGTTGGTGGGACGGGTGATTCGCGCGCTCGACAACAGCGCCCACGCCAACAACACGGTAGTCGTGTTCTGGTCCGACAACGGCTGGCACCTGGGGGAGAAGCGGCATTGGCATAAGTCGACGCTATGGCAGCGGTCCACGCACGTGCCGATGATCTGGGCCGGACCGGGCATCAAATCCACCGGCCACGCCCGCACGCAACCGGTGAGTTTGCTCGACATGTATCCCACGCTGGTCGACATGTGCGGCCTGCCCGCGAAATCGGATTTGGACGGCGAGACACTGCTGCCGCTGTTACGCGATCCGAAGGGGAAACGAAAGCCCGCCGTGTCCACGTATCTGGCGGGCAATCACGCCGTGCTCACCGAGCAGTGGCGGTACATCAGGTATCACGATGGCGGCGAGGAGTTGTACGATCGCAAGAAGGATCCCAACGAGTGGCGGAATCTGGCCGGGGATCCGAAACATGGGGAGTTGAAGAAGGAGCTGGCGCGATGGATCCCGGCCCGAAGCGCGCCGCACCAGCCGGAGCGGTCCGAGTTCGATTTCGATTTCGCGACCTATACGTACAAGCGGAAGTAAGTAACGCTCAAGCGCGAACGGTCCGGTGCCGCCCAAGCGCCGGGTCAACCACGGCGGCCATGGCTTCGGTATCGTGGCCGCCGCCGAGGAATGCGTTGACCCGCGCGGCCACTTCCGCGGGCGAATTCATTACTTCGCGATAGCCGACGTAGAGCACGGGGATCCGGCGCGAATGCAGGTTTACCTTGGTCTGCCGAACCTGCCCTTCAAACGTGCGCCGCAACCGGGCTTCCGCCATGCGGGAACCGTCGCGCCCCAGCCGTTCGATCATCGTCTTCTGCGAAGCGAGCACTTCGTCCAAATCACGTTCCATGAAGACCACGCGATAGTCGAGACCAGCGGGCAGGTGAGGCAACAATTGCGCGATCACCTTCACCACCTTGCCCTTGGCTTCGGGAAGCCACGAGGCATCGCTCGCCAGTTTCGTGACACGCTCGTCTTCGTAGTAGCCGTGCGGATTATCCGAATCGGCTTCGCGTTGTCCGTCGGCCTGGGGAGGGATGCCAGCAGCGGCCATCATTTGCATCATCACGGACGTGCCGGAACGGGGCAGCCCGCTCACCACCGTGATCACTTCCGCGGAAGACACGGCAATTGGCACGGCGGGATGATCGGCTTCGAGCACCGGGGTGGGTTCGGGCGACGTCGCGGCCTCGGGTTGCCGCGAACGGTTGTTGCGGATCTGCTCGGCGAATGAGCGATGGAGCGCGGCTTGTCCGATCTCGCCTTGCTGGCGGTACAAACGCGATAACTGCAAATGCGCCCGAAGGAACCCGGGAGCTTGCGTAGTAGTGATACGGAAGGCGTCAAGCGCGCGCTCGGTGTGCCCCAAGCGCTTCAGCAGGACGCCCAGTTGATAGTGCGCCTGCGGGAAATAGTGCAGCAGACCTACCGCGGAAAGCGCAGCCTCGGCGGCCTCCTGGGTGCGGCCTTGGGCTTTGAGCGCGGTCGCAAGTCCGAAGCTGGCGTCGGCATCGTCGGGATCCACTTCCATCGCTTTCACAAAGGCCCCTTCGGCGTTGGCGTAGTCGCGCATGGTGAGATAAGTCTGGCCCATCTGGCGATGCAGATGCGGGCGGCGCGGACTGGCCTCTTCGATCTTCTTCAGATTCGCGATCACTTCTTCGTGTCTGCCTTCGGCCAGAAGCAGCGAAACCAGGAGCGGAACGTCGGCCAACGGCGACATCGACGCCCGTATCCGCAAGCGGCGCAACCCGCGCTGTTGCCGCTTCGTCAATGCCTCGACCGTCTTCGCGGTGTTCCCCATCTCACGCAGTTTCTCGATCGATTCGGCGCGCAGACGCTGCCGAGTGGCCACGATTTGCCGGAAGATTTCGCGCGCCTCTTCCAGGCGTCCCTGGCGCCGGTAGCCGTGCGACAGGTAGGTCCCAAAACGGACCTCGTCGGGATACTCGGCCCACAGTTTTTCGAGCAGCGCGGTGGCGTCGGGCCAGCGGTCGGCATCGATGTAGGAGAGAGCGAGGTTGTACTCGAGTTCGCGCGTTGCCGACGCGGCGGCCTTGTTCTTGTCCTCTCCCGGATCTTCCACGTAACCGAGCGCCACCAATTGCGCTACGGCTTCGCGGGATTCCACCGGATCGATCACCAGATTCGCCGGGTGCCGTCCGTCGTCGCCGGGCACAGCGTCCCAACTCGGTATCACCGCCGGGCGGGGCCGCTCCACAAACGCATCGAGCAGCGGCTTACCCAGCATGTCGGCGCCCACCGGAAGCCCGAACAGAGTGAGCAAGGTGGGAGTGATGTCCAACAGATTTGCGCCATAGAGCCGTTCGTCCTTGCGGATACCGGGACCCTTCATTACGAGGATGCCGTAGCGGCTATGTTCGATGGCGGGGCCCGCGGGCTCATCGGGAATGTGCGACGGGCGGAGGTGATCCGGATGGAAGCCATGGTCTGACATCAGGATCACGGTGATATCGTCGCCGGCCAGCTTTAGCAGCGTGCCAAGCATCATGTCGTGGTAGCGGTATCCGGAGGCCACGACGTCTTTGTACATCTCGAAGTCGGCCTCTGAGACATGAGCCTGGCGTGGCGGATGGTACTTCATGAAACCATGGCCGAAGTGGTCAATGGCGTCGTAGTATACCGCCATGAAGTCCCACGGCTCCAGTTGCATGACAGCAGTCGCGCAAGAGTGGATGGTGGTGCATTCGGCCACGATGCGCGCGCAGGAATAGATGCGTTTATCTTTGGTTTGATCCACCTCGCGGCCACGCGGGATAAACATATCGATGGCGTCCTCGGGGATCTCCTCGGGATGCATGCGCAACCCCGCCATGTCGCTGCTCTTGGAAGCCGGGTGGACGGTGCCGGGCTGCATCGGCCAGCCCTTGGCCAACGCACCGGGCGCGCGGTGGTAGTGGTTGGATACCATCACACCGCGAATCGGTTCGGCTGGATGGGATGGCCACCAGCCGATCACATTTGAATGCAGGCCGTTTTGATTGAGGATGTTCCAGACGGCCTTGGATTTGCGCGCGAGATTGGTGACCGGGCGTGACCCGCCATGCACCGGGTCCGGCTCAATAAACCCGTGGATCCCATGCTGGAACGGGCGCTTGCCGGTGGCGATCGAGGTCCAGAGCATCGGCGAAAGCATGGGACGCAGCGTCGCGATGTTGCCCATCACGCCTTGATTGATCAGGCTTTCGAGGGCAGGCATTTCTCCCGCGTCAAGCAGCGGGCGAATTGCTTTCCAGTCGGCAGCGTCCCAGCCGATGAGCAGGACCTT
>JBGSME010000772.1:0-3226 GCA_041740335.1 Bryobacteraceae bacterium
ACCAAACCCTGTGGCGGCTCGCCGACAATCCCTTCCTCGAAAAAGCTCTGAACCAGATCAGTGTCCCTTTTTTCGCTTTCGCCGAATTGGTCTTCATACAGACGCAGCCCAGGGACCTTGTTCACCAGGCCGAACAGCACGACGTTTTCGTCTCCGCCATCCTGAGCGGCAATCGGAAACATGCCCGCCGTCTCACCCGCAAAGTGCTCACCGACTTCTGGCACGTGTGGCGGAAACTGACGAACGCCAGCGGCATCCGGACGCCAGGCTGAGCACTTATATGCGCACCACGACAACCCGGCATCCGCGCCAAAGAACCGCGCAGCTTTCGGATTTCCGCTGTGCCGTGCCGTCGCCGTCTCCCGGGATTGTCCCATCCGGACCGGGAATATACCGCCAAAAGGAAGAGAGGATTGACTCGCCATGCGACCTGTTACCTGCCTGCTCGCGCTTGCCGTTCTGCCGCTCGGAGCAGCCGTAACCATCGAGCGATTTGACACGCATGACTTCGCTTTCCGCGCCAGCGTGCCGGGCAATCCGTTCGACGCCGAAATAACGGGCGAGTTCTCCGGTCCAAACGGACAGCGCATCGGCGTGCCCGGCTTCTACGACGGCGCCGGCACGTGGAAGATCCGCTTCTCACCGCCCGCGTTGGGCCGGTGGTCACTACGCACGATTTCGCCTTTACCCGCGCTCAACGGCCGCACCGAGACGGAAGTAGAGTGCGTTGCTAACCGAAATCCGAATATCCACGGCGGCCTGCGAGTCGATCCTAGCCACCCGCATCACTTCGTGTACGAGGACGGAACTCGCTATTTCCTCATGGGCTACGAGGCCGACTGGCTTTGGGGCGTCGAGATGAACGACCCGCGCCGTGCCGCCATGCACCGCCTGATCGATCTTATGGCGGAGCGTAGCTTTAACCACGTCATGGTGAATGTCTACGCCCACGACACCGGCTGGAGCCCTGGCCGGAAACACCAGTGGGACTTCGGGCCGCCAGACATGTACGCCTGGGAAGGCACCAATGAAAAACCGGACCACTCGCGCTTCAATGTCCGCTTCTTCCAGCTCTACGACGGCATGATGGCGGCGCTTCGCGACAAAGGCATCGTGGCCCACATCATGCTCAAGGTGTACAACAAGAAGGTGAACTGGCCGCCACCTGGAAGCGACGATGAGGCGCGGTACTTCCGCTACGTCGCCGCCCGCTACCAGGCGTTCTCGAACGTGGTTTGGGATTTCTCCAAGGAAGCCTACAACGAGAAAAACGAAGTACTCCAGGCCCGGCTGATCGACCTCGTGCGCGACACCGATGCCTATCACCGGCTGACCACCGCCCATGACGACGAAGCCTACGAGTGGGATCCCCAGTTGAGCCGCAACCTCGATTTCCGGACAGACCAGCAGCACACCGACTTTGCGGCGATGATCGCCTTCGACCGGGCCCGCCGCCCCTATCCGGTCGTCAACTCCGAATTCGGCTACGAGCGCGGGGTCGACAAGTTGCCCACCTACCGCATCGAGCACGATTGGCAGGAGCAGCTGCGCCGGGCGTGGCACATCTACCTGGCGGGCGGCTACGGCGTCTACTACTACAGCAACACCGCCTGGGACGTCGTCAAAGTCGACCCCGAACCTCCCGGCATGAAGCCGTTCCATCTGCTCTCCGAAACTCTCTCCGCGCTGCCATACTGGCGCATGCAACCCGCCAATGAGTTATCCAGCGGACCTTGCCTCGCGCTGCAAGGCGAGGTCTACGCGTTCTACGCGGAGGGCCCCCAGTTGGCGGTTCACCTTCGTGGGCTTGCCGATCCCGCGCACGCCAAGGCCGAGTGGATCAACACCTGGACCGGAGTACGCGAGCCAGTGACGCTGAGCCCCAGTCCCACCTTCAAAATCCGCAAGCCGCAGCCGTTCGGCGCCGCGCCTGGGCTGCTGGTGGTTCGGAGATGAGCCGAAGCAGCCTCCCTAACCCAGGAGGCAGCCAGACCGGAATGCATGTGGCCATGATGGGCGCCAGCGGCGCAGTGGGCACCGAGGCGTGTCGGCCCTCTGCGGGATGCCCAACATCGCTCGCATCGAGTTGGTGGGCCGTCGGCCGTTACCCGGTCTGCTCGACGCACGAATCGCCTCGCACGTCGTCGACCTCATGAGTCCATCTGCGTACCGTCCCTATCTGGTTGGTATCGCCGCCGCCGTTTGCACCCTTGGCGTGGGCCAGCCTTCAGGGGGGGGCACCAAAGAAGAGTTTCTGCGGATCGACCGTGATATTCCCCTTAAATTTGCCGCTGAAGCTTGGAGTGCAGGTGTTCGTCATTTCACGCTTCCGGTGCCGATCCAGGCTCTCGGGTTTGAGCGCTTGCCCCTGGTTCACCCGAGCTGATCCTCACGCCGCAGAACCGCTATGGCATGGGTCAGGCGATCACCCTGGCTGTTTGGCCGCTGCTCAACCCGCTATTCTCCCGCTCGCTGCGTCCATTGCGAGGAATCGCAGTCGAGAAACCGGGACGTGCGATTGCCCGGAACCTCGTCAGCCCCGGCGCGGGCATCGAAGTGCTGGGGACGAACTGATCGCCCTTTAAATCCACTGATCGCGGTTACTCCGCCATGGGATCGGACAATCGTTGTGATGGCCACAGCCGAAGTGTCGGAGGCTCGTCCGGCGAGTGTACACGAAAGTTGGTGAGAGAGTGATGGCGGAGAGGGAGGGATTCGAACCCAGCCCCACCGCCAGACTATTGAGCAGGCGGAACGATGACTGTAACCCGTTTGGAGAGACAGTGCTGACTCGATTCTCTCTGCTCTTGGGAGTCCATTAGGTCTGCCTTGTTTACGCAGAGAATAGACACCAAACCGACACCAAATGCGAATCATCGTCACCCGCCGCCGCGGAGGCCGACCCTAAAACGTGAAGCGAACGGCGCCCTGCATCGTGCGTGGGCCGCCTACGGTGCGTGTGATGACAGCCGCTGTTCCCGGACCGTTTGCGGCAAAGGTGCCACTTGGATTCCGGAATGCTGGGGTATTGGTCACGTTGTAGGTCTCCCAACGAAGCTCGGCGCCCACGCGCTCGGTAATTCGAAGCCGTCGGCTCACAGTAAGATCGAGCTCGAATTGGCGAGGGCCCCCCAGAATGTTGCGGCCGGCATTCCCCCATGTGTCCAGGGAATCTTCGAACGCGCTGACGTCGAACCAATTGTTCAAGTGGTCCTGCGCACGGCCG
>JBGSME010000773.1:0-4898 GCA_041740335.1 Bryobacteraceae bacterium
GGCCCGCATCCGGTAGACCGCTATGCCCGCCGCAGCGCCAGCAGCGCGACTGCGACGCCGGTCATCTCGATCGCCAGCAGCCAGTACAGCATACCTGCCGGCCGGCCATCGGCGAGCATGCCGTAAAGCCGCGCCGATCCATATCCACCCAACGCCAGCGCCTGCAGCACCAGACCCGCCCGTATCGTGTCCCGCTTTCGAGACGCCAGCCAAAGCGCGAACCCCAATCCCAAATTGAATCCACCGTAGGTCGCCCGGAAATCGGTAACCGCCAACGGTGCCGGCAGCTCAATCGCGACAGCCGCCGCCATCTCCCTCGGCCACAACCAGGACACCACGCCCACCGCCGCAAAAAGGATCGCCGACGCAATCAACGAAACGCGTCCCATGCTTACCGCCGGTGCACGTTGAGTACGCGCCGCAGCGTATATAACTCCGCATCGATGTTGCCGCTCTCCAGCCGATGCCAGTCGTCCTTCACGTGGACCAGTTTTCCGCTCACGTGATTCGATCGCGGCGAAGCGAGGAATCTCGCCAGATCCGTTTGCCGCGAAACTTCCACTCCGCCGGTGAGCCGGATCTTGGTTGCATCGTCAATCTCGCGTTCCCCGGCGCGTTCCCCGGCCCGCAGGATTTCATCGGTCATGTGCGTGTACGCGCCACCCGGACCGAGCACGTTCACCTGGATGTTGTAGTCCCGCACCTCTGCGGCCAGGCATTCCACCATCCGTATCACCGCCGCCTTCGACGCCGCATAGGCGCTGAAGTTCGGCCGCACATGCGCGCCGCCTCCGCCTCCAATGACGATGATCTTGCCCTGGCGCCGCTTCATCATCGGCGGCAGAACAGCCGAACAACAGTGCATCACGCCCATCAGATTCGTCTGAATGGTATCGGCCCAGCCTGCCGCCGGCAACTCCGCCAATGGACCGATCGGCCCTTGCACGCCGGCCGCGCATATCAGTACATCCACCTCTCCCCAATGGGCGCGCGCGCGCTCCACCGCTCCACGCGATTGTTCGGCGTCGCGAATATCGGCCCGCAAGTGAAGCGCCGAGCCGCCGCCGTGCTCGATCTCGAGCTTGGTCAGATCCAATTCGGCCTTACTGCGCGCGATCAACCCGATCCGCGCTCCTTCGGCGGCGAAGCTAAGCGCCAGCCTTTTGCCAATGCCGCGTCCGGCGCCTGTGATCAGAAATGTCTTGCCTTGAAATTCGCTAACGGGCGATGCCATCGTGTTTCCTCGATCGGTTCCGGCTCCATAGAGTATTCAACCACAACCGCGGAGCCAGCTATGCCGCTCCCCACCGGCTGATATACTATTGTTGGTCTATCAGTGCCTGAGACTTTCGCCTCAGCGCTATGTTCAAAACAGCCAAACCGTACTTTTAGGAGGTCAATGAGTAAGGAAGATTGCATCGAAGTTACCGGCACCGTAGTTGAAAAATTTCCCGCCGGTCAGTTCAGCGTCCAACTCGATCAGGAACGGCTCGTTCTCGCGCATCTTGCCGGCAAACTACGCCGCAACCGGATTCGCGTGCTTGCCGGTGATCGCGTGACCGTGGAGATGTCCCCCTACGATCTCACCAAGGGCCGCATCACCTACCGTCACAAATAAAGTTATTCCCAACGCCAACGACACCGCCGGAATCGTGATCAAGGCTCTCTTCATTTTCGGCACCCGGCCCGAAGCCATCAAACTCTGTCCCGTTGCCGGGGCACTTCGTGACGATCCGCGCTTCCGGGTTAGCGTGTGCGTCACCGCGCAGCATAGGGCCCTTCTCGACCAGGTTCTCGGCGAGGTGTTCGATGTCCGGCCCGATCATGATCTGAACGTCATGACTCCAGGCCAGACATTGTTCCAGTCCACCGCGCGGATTATCGCGGCTCTCGAACCCGTTCTCGATGCCGAACAACCCGACGTGGTTCTGGTGCAGGGCGACACCACCACAACCTTCTGCGGTGCGTTGAGCGCCTTCTATAAACGGATTCCTGTTGCTCATGTCGAAGCCGGCCTGCGCACCGGGGACATCTATCAGCCGTTTCCCGAGGAGATGAACCGGCTGCTCGCTGGACGCCTCGCGGCGGTCCACTTCGCAGCCACGGACCGCGCCGCCGCCAACCTCCGCGCCGAAGGGGTTCCGAAAAGCACGATCTTCGTGACCGGCAACACCGGCATCGACGCTGTACTGCGTGTCGCCCGGGCGCTTGAATCCGGTGCTCTTCCCAGGCCGGAATGGCCGCAACTCGATCCTTCGAAAAAACTCATTGTCGTCACCAGCCACCGCCGCGAAAGCTTCGGGCCAGGTATGGAGAATACCTGCCGCGCGATCGCCGCGCTTGCCGCCCGTCCCGACACCCAGATCGTCTTTCCGGTTCATCCCAATCCGAACGTCGGGGCAGCCGTCTCACGGCACCTCGCACACGTTCCGAACGTGGTTCTTTGCGAGCCTCTGGGCTACGTTCCTTTCGTCGATCTGATGCGCCGCGCCTATCTGCTGATTACCGATTCCGGCGGTGTGCAGGAAGAGGGACCGTCGCTCGGAAAGCCTATTCTTGTTCTTCGCGACAAGACCGAACGGCCGGAAGCCGTGGATGCCGGAACCGTGATTCTGGTTGGAACCGATGAAGCGCGTATTGTCGCCAATGCCACTCGTCTTCTCGACGATGCAGTTCTCTATTCCACGATGGCCCGCGCGCACAACCCCTATGGCGACGGCCGGGCGAGCCAACGAATCGCCGGGATCCTGCCGGAAGCGTTACAGGCTCTGGCGGGACGAACTTAGTCGGGAAGCTTATCGACGCGCGCCGTCTGGTGCCCGGCCAGCTTCCACCCGCCGCCCTCGCGCACCCAGACGTGGAGCATCATGATTTTGTCGTCGAACTGACCCTCGGCATTCACGCCCGTTACATGCACCCAGGAATGAGTAACCGCGGTGGACCCGTGCATTTTCACCTGGAGCTTTCGCTGTTCGAGTGTCCGGTAGACCTGCGCGCCGGATTTCAGCTTCGCGATGTAGCTTGCCTTTGTATCGAGGACGTTCGATGCATGCCCATACAGGAGGTCCGCGGACAAGAGCCGGTCAAGGGCGCCAAGATCTTTCTTCAAAACCGCCTGCACCCACTGTTTCTCCATCCCTTCCACGGCCGCGGTGTCCGCGCCCAGAGCGCCCACGGTGATCAAGACGAATAGTCCAAAGTACCTTTTCATGACCCCCGAGTTTATCATCACAATCCCATCTCCGCCTTTACTTCGGCGAACCGCGCGATTGCTCGCTCGAGATCCTCGCGCGTGTGGGCCGCCGAGATCTGCGTTCGAACGCGAGCCTTCCCTTGCGGCACCACGGGGAACGAAAATCCGATGACATAGACGCCCTTGGCGAGCATCCGTTCCGCCATCTCAGCCGCCACCCGCGCTTCGCCGAGCATGACCGGAACGATCGGATGTTCACCCGGCAGAATCCGGAAACCGAGGGCCTCCATCCCGTCGCGGAAGAATCGCGTGTTCGCGTGCAGTCTGTCCCGCAGTTCCGTTGACTCGGAGAGCAGCGCCAGCGCGCGCAGCGACGCCGCGGCGATCATCGGCGCCAGCGAATTCGAAAACAGATACGGGCGCGAGCGCTGCCTGAGTAAGTCGATGATCTCCCTTCGCCCCGAAGTGTAGCCGCCGCTGGCCCCACCGAGAGCCTTGCCCAAGGTTCCAGTGATGAGATCCACGCGGCCCATTACGCCGCGGTGCTCATGCGTGCCACGGCCGCGCGCGCCCATGAATCCCGCGGCATGCGAGTCATCCACCATCACCAGCGCCCGATGCCGTTCGGCCAGTTCGCATACCTCGTCCAGCCGGGCGAGATAGCCATCCATCGAGAAGACGCCATCGGTGGCAATCATCCTGAAGCGCGCGGCGGAGGCTTCGACCAGCTTCGCTTCGAGGTCCGCCATATCGTTGTTGCGATAGCGTAGCCGCTGCGCTTTGCACAGGCGGATCCCGTCGATGATCGACGCGTGGTTCAACTCGTCGCTGATCACGGCGTCATCGGGCCCGAGCAGCGTTTCGAACAACCCGCCATTGGCGTCGAAACACGAGGAATAGAGAATCGTATCCTCAGTGCCAAGGAACGTGCTGATCGCAGCTTCCAGCTCCTTGTGGATCGTCTGTGTCCCGCAAATGAACCGCACCGACGCCATCCCGTAGCCCCACCGTTCCAGCGACTCACGCGCTGCTTCCACAATCGCCGGATGGTTTGCGAGCCCCAAATAGTTATTCGCGCAGAGATTCAAAACTTCCGGCCCGCCCGCTACGCGGATGCGCGCCGCCTGCGCTGTGTCGATCACGCGCTCCGGTTTCGAGAGCCCTCCTTGTTCGATTGCACCGAGCAGCCCGCTCACATGTTCGCGATAAACGCCGTACATACCGCTACCGCTCCTTCCAGGTAAGAATGACTTTTCCGCATTGGCCGGATCGCATCACATCGAAGCCCTTCTCGAAATCGCGATAGTCGAAACGATGCGTGATCACGGGTTTGATGTCGAGCCCGCACTCGAGCATCACGCTCATTTTGTACCAGGTCTCATACATCTCGCGGCCGTAGATGCCGCGAATGGTCAGCGAGTTGAACACCACCTGGCTCCAGTCGATCGCCAACTCTTCGCTTGGAATGCCCAGCATCGCGATTCGCCCGCCATGGGTCATGTTGTCGAGCATCTCCCGGAACGCCCCACCGTGGCCCGACATTTCGAGGCCGACGTCGAAGCCCTCCGACATGCGCAGCAACTTCTTCGCGCCGGCGATGCGCGTGGTCCGCGCGTCTATCGCCAGACTGACGCCAGTCTTGCGCGCGAGTTCGATACGGTACTCATTCACATCCGTGATGGCGACGTGCCGCGCACCGGCAAAC
>JBGSME010000774.1:0-4206 GCA_041740335.1 Bryobacteraceae bacterium
CGATCTGGCGGCTAAGCTCCAGAAGGTGTCGACAGGGGATCCGCGGGCGCTGCCCGCCGAAGAGGCCTTCGCGATGGCGACCATCGGCGGTGCGCGGGCGCTTGGGCTCGAGGCCGCCATCGGGTCACTCGAAGCGGGAAAGCTCGCCGATTTGATCGCTATCGATCTCGACACCGCGCGCGCGACCCCGCTCTACAACGTGTACTCTCACCTGGCGTATGTACTGAAGGGGTCCGATGTTACCGACGTGTTCGTAAACGGCCGGCAGGTAATGGTGAACCGGCGTGTGCTGACGCTCGACGAGCCTGCCATCCTTCGCAAGGCGAGGGAATACCACGACAAGATCCAGGCATCCCTCACGCAATAACTAAGCGGGACTACTCCGCTCAGATAACTCCCCTATCCCGAGAAATCCGCGAACGCGGAGGCACTAATGTTGCGAACCTTGCATAACAAAGTTCGCCGCTTGGGAGGCCTCCGAGTCCCCATGCGCGTGGATATTTCCTGGAGAGAGAGAGAGAACATCTATCATGCGTTTTCAAATACGTTTGTATGCGACGGCCGTACTGGCTATCCTTCTGCTGCTTGCTGCCGTTCCCTCCGAGGCGTCGATCCTTGGCAGCTACAACGATCGGGCTACTTGGGAGGGGCTTACCACCGGCCGGGTGGACATCAATTTTGACAGCCTCGGACTAAGCGCCGGCGGCTTCACCAGCTACAGCACTTCAACGGGTCTCACGATCGGCGACGTGACCTTCACGGGCTGGCAGACGAATCAGTACAATCTGTACGCCCTAAACCCTCTCACCGGCTGGGCAGAGAATTTCGAGTCCGGCACTCTGATCCGCGGCCCCTGGTACAACACGGATTCATATCTGCAGGTGACGTTCGGCACCAGCATCACGTCGTTCGCGCTGGACTTGATGACGATGCTCGGCGACGGCCAGAGCTTCGAAGTTTTCGTGGATGGGATTTCAGCGGGTGTGGTGGTAACTGGCTCGCAGCCGACTCGGACCTTTTTCGGCGTTCAGACAGACACGGCGATCACGGAGATTCGGATCTACCTGAACTCCGGCACCCTGTTTCAGACACAGGGCCTGTTCGACAACATTGCGATTGGACTGGTGGGCACCAACAACCCGCCGCCTCCGGGCGAGACTCCAGAGGTAGGCACGCTGCTCTATACGGGAGCCGGTCTGGCGTTACTGGTGGCATCCCGGCGGAGGCTGTCGCGGCAGCGGCCGTTGCCAGTTCTTGCTTGAGTGGGAAAAGCAAGCGCGGGCGGCGGTGAGTGCAAACGCCGCCCGCAAACTCAATCCGTTCTTGCCCAGGTGGTGGGCGACGGCATGGAGGGGTGGTCCAGTCTGGAACAATGGCTGGCCGGAACCGTTATTTTGATCTAGTTATCCGGTGAGAGCACTAGTCCGTGGCGAAGCCGTGTTGTTTGCGATGATGCGGGCCATCGTAGAATTTGGTGGATTTGAACATTTCGTGGCGGCCATCGCCGGCCACATCTTTGACGCGTGCCCGCAGGGCGTCCATTTCCGCGGCGGTCATCGGCTTGAAGTTGCGCGCCATTTTCACGTCGTCCATCAACTGTTGCATGGACGTGATGCCCAGCACCTGCGCGGTGATGGGAAGGCTGAGCGAGTAGCGGTAGCACTCATCGGCGGTGAGCCCCAACTCTTCGATCAGGCGGCCCTGGGTGGCTCCGCCGGCGAGCCCTTTCATGCCGATGACGCCGACGTCCTTTTTCAAGCAGACAGGCACCACCTGCTTCTGAAAGCTGCGATAGAAGGCGTCGCATACGTTGATGGGCATTTGCGCGGAATCCCAGGCGTGGGGCTTGCCGAGCATCTTCAAGTGGATCAGGGGATCTTTATGTCCGGTGAAGCCGATGAACCGAACCTTGCCTTGTTTCTTGGCCTCGAGCGCGGCCTTGAGCCCGCCCTTTTCGAAGACCCAGTCCGGATCGTTGTCGTAGACCATTTCGTGAAACTGCCACAGATCGAGATGGTCCGTCTTCATGCGGCGCAGGCTGTCTTCCAGATTCCGCATCGATCCAGCGTAGTCGCGCTCGCAGTTTTTGGTCATCAGGAAGACCTTGTCGCGCTTCCCGTCCATGGAGAGAGCCTTGCCCATCACTTCCTCGGAATGGCCGTCGTGATAGTCCCAGGCGTTGTCGAAAAACGTGAGGCCTTCGTCAATGGCGGCGTGCATGATGCGAACAGCTTCGTTGTCGTCCTTCACCGAACCGATGTGCCAGCCGCCCAAACAGATGATCGACACCTTCTGGCCGGAGCGGCCCAGTCGCCGCTGCGGCAGCCCCGTGGCCGAAGCCGAAGTAGTCTGCGCAATCACCTGTTCGGCGAGTGCTGCCACCGACACCGCTCGCGTCGCCTGCTTCATGAAATCCCTTCGCCCGAGTCCGTTGGTTTGCATATTCTTCTCCTGCGGGATGGTGTCCCGGTTGCCTTCCGCCGTCTTCGATTCTACCCTGAAGGCATGACTCTTACGCCATGCACCCGACGCCGGCTTCTTAGAAACACAGCCGGCGGGTTGGCCGCACTTGCGCTGAACGCCCAGACATCTTCGAAGGCCGACGGCTCTCGGCTCTCGATGCCGGGGTTGTATAGAGGCAAAGTGGTGGCTGTGCATCACCCGGCTTCGATCGTGGAGGGGCGCTTCGGAGGCGAGCCCATCCGCGAGATGATGGCGGCGGGGATGAAGCGGCTCACCGGCGCTCCGGACAGTACCGCGGCCTGGAAGCAGTTTGTCGAACCGGGCGACGTGGTTGGCATCAAGGTGAATCCGGTGGGCGCGCCGCATGTGATGTCGAGCCCGGAGGTGTTGCGTGAGATCATCGCGGGGCTACGGTCAGCCGGCGTGCAGCCGCAGGACATCGTGGTGTATGACCGGTATCGCCGCCAGTTCCTCAACGCCGGCTTCGACAAATGGCTGCCGGAGAAAGTCCGGTGGTCTTCGGCGACGGAAGACTACGACAACATCCAGCACGCCATCGATGGTTACGACCCCGCTCACTACCTCGACATGGCGCTGACGCACCCGGGCTTTGATTCGTCGAACCTGACGGCGCGGCGATCCTATGCGGCGCGTTTCATCACGAAGGAAGTGAACAAGCTGATCAACCTGCCGGTACTGAAGGATCATCAGTCCGCGGGCGTGACGCTGGCGCTCAAGAACCTGTCGCACGGCCTGGTGAACAACGTGAGCCGGAGCCATTCGAGCATAACGCTGAACGCCTGCGGATCATTCATTCCGGCGGTGGTGTCGATGCCGGTGATCCGGAACAAGGCGGTCTTGCACGTCATGGACGGCATCAAGGCGCTGTACCATGGCGGGCCGGGGGCGCGGCCGCAGTTTGTGTGGGAGCACAAGACGCTTTACTTCGCTACCGATCCGGTGGCTTTGGATCATGTGGGGTGGGAAGAAATCGACAAAAAGCGGGTGGCCGCCGGCATGCCGGCGATCGCACTGGACCGCCCGGATAAGTTCTCCACATTCCTCAGCCGCCAGCCCGAACATGTGGAAATCGCGGGAGCGCTGGGGCTGGGCGAGTGGGACCGGAGCAAGATCAAGCTGGACGCGGTTGCCCTTCGGCCGGCGTGACGCGGGATCGTTGGAACGACACGGCGCCGAAACACGTAGGATAGAAGTAGATAAGGAGACTTGTTTCCGGCATGCCCTTCGGAGTAAAAACTTTTGCGCTTGCAGCGCTGGCGGTGGCGTCACCGGTGTGGGCGCTCGATCCGGCTTTGGCGCGCTTCGCCGGTTCCGGCGCAGTGGTGATCACCGGTATCGACGTTGCGGCCGTGCGCGACGCCCCATTCGGGCAATTCCTGTTCAAGCGTATCTCGGCGGCGGACTCGCGCTTTGAGCGAGTATTCCAGTTGACCGGTTTCGACCCGAAGCGGGATCTGCATGAGGTCCTGGTGGTGGCCGACAGTCTTGGTGACGCAAGCGGCGGCTCATCGGCGGCATCGCTCTCCGGAACCGGCATCATCGCCGTGAAAGGGGCGTTCAACGAATCCCGCTGGACCGAGTTGGTTGCCGCGCATGGCGCCGTCACCCAGTACCGCGGCCACAAACTGCTGGGCAATGGCACGTCGGACTCCGCAGTCGCGTTTCTCGACGGGATCTTGATCGCGGGGCGGGACGCCGACGTCCGCAAGGCGCTTGACCGGC
>JBGSME010000775.1:0-3513 GCA_041740335.1 Bryobacteraceae bacterium
GGGGTTGGCGACGGTGGAGCGATATCGGAAAGAGGGTGGGATTCCAGACGCAGGGATGCTGGCGAGCACGGTTCCGGGAGCGGTGGGCGGGTTCGATCTTGCGTTGAAGAAGTACGGCACGCGCAAGTATCCGGAGTTACTCGCGGATGCGATCGAGGCTGCGCGGGAAGGGCATCCCCTGACGCACTGGAGCGCGGGGATGCATGCCTCAGCGGTGAAGAAGCTATCGCCATTTCCGACTTCGATGAAGACGCTGTTGCGTGACGGGGAGCCCTTCGCACCTGGAGATGTGTTCGTGCAGCCGGAACTGGCGCGGACGCTCGAGGAGATTGCGCGGGGCGGGGCGGACGCGTTTTACCGAGGCTCAGTGGCACGGCGGACGGCGGCATTCTACGAGAAGAATGGGGGATTGATACGCGCGTCTGATTTGGCTGCGTATGAGGCCGAGGAAGGCGTGCCGATCCGGGTTTCGTACAAGGGGCTGGACGTGTTTCAATCTGCGCCGAATTCGCAGGGGATCGTGCTGCTGATGGCATTGAATATTCTGGAGGGCGTGGATCTGCCCGCGATGGGGCACAACACGGCGGATTACCTGCACACGATTGTTGAGGCGATGAAACTGGCGTTTGCGGACCGGGACCGGTATGTGGCTGATCCGCGATTTACTAAAGTCCCCGTGGAAAAGTTACTTTCGAAGAGTTACGCGGAGGGACGGCGGAAAGAGATCGGGGAGAAGGCGCGCGCGGGTGCCGCGCCATATGGGCAGGCGGCGGAAACCTCGTCGTTTTCGATTGCGGACCGATTCGGGAATTTGGTTTCGGTGACGCACAGCGTGAATTCGACGTTCGGGAGCGGCGTGGTTGTGGAGGGCGGCGGGTATGTGCTGAACAACCGGATGCCCTATTTCAGCCTGGAAGAGGGCGATGTGAATGTGCTGAAGCCCGGGAAGCGTCCGCGGCACACGATCAATCCGGCTTTGGCCCTGAAGGATGGCAAGCCGTATATGGCGTGGAACACGCCGGGCGGGGACAACCAACCGCAAGCGATGCTACAGGCGTTTTTGAACATGGCGGAATTTGGGATGAATCCGCAGCAGGCAGAGGCGGCGACGGTGACGACGACGAATTTCCGGGCGTCGAACTATCCGCAACCGGTGGGGGATCGATTGATAGTGCCTCGCGGGTTGGCGGCGGCGGTGGGAGACGCGCTGCGGGCGCGGGGGCATAAGTTGGAGGTTACGGAGCGGCAGTATCCATACTTGCAGCAGACGGCGGGTGCGGGGGCCGTGAAGATGCTGTGGATCGACCCGCGCAGCGGGGTGATGCATGCGGGGGTGAGCCCGGCGAAGGACGACTACGCGCTTGGTTACTAACGAACACGCGCAACACGGGCTCGCTGCGGCGCCAGCGACGTCTGCGCGGCTCTTGCGCTTTTGACTCCCGTTCAGCATTTTCACGTGAATCCTGGTATGCTGCTGGGTTCCGACCAATTTCTAAAGGAGACAAGACACACGACCATGAGTAACGCGATATTGAGCGGCGCCGAGTTCAAAGATGAGCTGCGCGCGGGAAAGCCGAAGATGGGGCTTTTCGTGAATTCGCACAGCCCGACGGTGGCGGAGCAACTGGCGCATACGGGGTATGACTGGCTGCTGATCGACACCCAGCATGGGCCGATGGGTTTCGAACACCTTTCCACGATGCTTTGCGCGGTGGGAAGCGGCGGAGCGAAATCCCTGGTGCGCGTGGCCGGGTACCACGATCGCGGTGGAATCCAGCAGTCGCTCGACCTCGGCGCGGACGGAGTTCTGGTCCCTTATATCAACAACGCGGAGGAAGCGCGGCAGGCGGTAAGTTGCGCACGGTACCCGACGGTGGGCACGCGTTCGGTGTATTTCCCCCAGCGGAGCACGAATAAAGCCGGGCTGCTGGGATATGTGGGGAACGCGAACAAGAACGTGATTGTGGCCCTGCAGGTGGAAACAGCGTCGTGCATCGAGAATATCGAAGAGATTGCGGCGGTGCCTGGGGTGGATATTCTTTTCCTGGGACAGAACGATTTGTGCATGTCGATGGGGTTGTTTGAAACCTACGAGTTTCCGCACATGTACACGTCGCCAGAGTTACTAGGGGCGACACAGAAGCTGATGGCCGCGGCCGCGAAGAACAACGTGATACTGGGATTGTTTCTTTTTGGGACGAGCCGCGTGGGTGAGTTTCTGGAGAAGGGCTTTACGTTGATCAGCGTGGGGAACGATCTGCATCACGTCTTAACGCAGGCGGGCGCATACGTGGCGGATATGGAGAAGGTTTCCGCTGAGAAGGGGAAGGCGTGGTCGCGGCGGGCGACGTCGCTACTTTAACCGTTAACGTTTGATGAGGGGCGCGTAATAACCTTTGCGCGCCCTTACCACCATATTCTTTACACCCTTCACCTTGACATCCACCTCATGGTACTGGCCGTCTGTACGGAGGGGTTCGGGGTTATAGAGGACGCTGTATTGGTGGCGCATTTCGTTGGCGATGTTTTCGAAGGACTGAGAGAGATCTTCGACTTTGAATGGGAAGAAGGTGAGGCCGCCGGTCTCCTCGGCGAGGTAGCGGAGGACTTTATCGCCGTCGGAAGTAATGCGGGTGATGTTGGTTGAGATGGAGTAGACGACGACATCGGCTTTGTGAGCGGCTTCCAGGGCTTGGTCGCGGGTGTAGCGGCTCTGCGTGTCGTCGCCGTCGCTGAGGATGATCATGGCGCGGCGGAATTTATGACGCGGCTGATCCTTGGAGAGGCGATCGCGGCAGGCGAAGAAGATAGCATCATAGAGGGCAGTGCCGCCGCCGGGGCGGAGGGCGCGGATGGCCTCTTCCAGTTCGCCGATGTCGCCGGTGAGATCGGTTTTCATTTCGGGGAGCGAGTCAAAGCTAACAACGAGGGCTTTGTCCTGGCCGGGGCGGATGACGGAGCGAATGAATTCAACGGCGGCTTCCTGCTGAAACTTAAAGCGGCTGCGGATACTGTTTGAGGTGTCGACCAGGATGGCGAGCCGGAGGGGGAGGTCGCTTTCGGCGGCGAACTCGAGGATGTTTTGTTTGTGCTTGCCTTCCCAAACTTCGAATGAATCCTTGTCGAGATTGGTGACAAAGCGGCCGCGCTTATCCGAGACCGTGTAGAGGACATTGACGCGTGTAACGTCGAGAATGATGTCGGAGCGCTCGTCGCGATCCTGAGCGGCCGGCGGCTGTTGCGACGCGGACTGAGCGGCGAGCCCGAAGGCGGTGACAAAGGCGATGGCGAGGACACGGTACATCAAGATTGCTCCTCTTTCTATTGTAGGGATGATCGCAAATGGACGCGGATGGCGGAGAGTTCGGGGGGAAGCGGAGACTCGATGGCGATGGGCGCGCCCGAGGAGGGGCTGGTGAATCCGATGCGGTGGGCGTGGAGGAAGAAGCGCTCCGGCAGGAGAGGATCGGGCGGGGCCCCATAGGTACGATCGCCGGCGACGGGATGGTTGAT
>JBGSME010000776.1:0-5188 GCA_041740335.1 Bryobacteraceae bacterium
CGTGCGCGTGGTGGACCCGGTGCGCTGCGCTCCGCCTGAGTTGTCGGTGGCGGTGAGCACCACCGACGCAGACGAGGCCGGGCTGATGGGAACGTAGGTGATGACGCACTGGCTGGTGAGCACCTGGCCGATGCGCCCCAGCAGTTGCGACAAATCGGCGGAATTGACACCGCTGAGAAAGACACCGCCGGTATCGGTAGCGATCTTCTGAAGAATCGTCTGGTTGATACCCGATCCGAAGCCGACAGTGAAGACCGGTGTCTGGGCTGTTTTGGCGGCGTTGATCGCGTCCTGATCCGACGGCGCCGTGCCGGAGTTTTGGCCATCCGTCATTGCGACGATCGCTCGACGCCCGGGGCGGGACGACAGCGCGTTCGATGCGTCGATGATCGCCTGATAGAGCAGCGTACTTCCACCACCGGCAATCGCGTCGATTGCGGCCTTGGCGGCTGTCTTGTCCGAAGTGAAGTTCTGTTGCAGGGTTACCGTGGACCCGAATGAATAGACAGCGATGGAGTCGGATGCTCCTAGCTGGTCAACCAGTTGCTTGGCCGCCGACTTTTCGGCTTGTAGATCCAGCGACGACAGCGATCCGCTGCGGTCAATCAGAATGGCGATCGATCCGGCCGAGCCCGAGTTTCCACTGGTGGTGCAGACAGCGCTGACGATCTGCGCAGGCTGCCCGTTTTCGGTAACGGTGAAGTTTCCAGGGCCCAGATTGGCCACCGGTTGCCCGGAAGAATCGGTGACCGAGGAGACCAGCTTTTTTCGGGCCGGGCATTCGCTATTGTCTTCCTGAGTGATCACGATGGTGAGGTTGCCGGCAGCGCCTCCCGATCCGCCGCCCCCGCCCGTAGGGGGCGCGGCGCCTGGGACCGCCGAGAACGTACATTGCGTGCTGGGGCTTGTGCCCGTGACCATTCCTTGCATCGCCAATTGCCCGCCGATCGAACTGGACGCCGTGCCGGACCAAATCTGCGAACCGGCGCTCCAGGTACGGGTGAAGCTGAACTGATTGGTCTGAATGGTTCCGCTGATCGTTCCCTGATCGGCGCCGAGGAAAGATCCGGTGAGCGCATTTCCAGCCTGTTGGATTTGGAACTGCCCCGTGAAGTTGCCGTTCGCACAGGCGGCTGACCAGTTCCATGTGCCCGCGAGCGTTACCGACGGCGGCGTGGTGCCGCCTGTGACCCGGGCGACGATACTGGACGAGACTGTTACGCCGGCCGTGAGTAGACCGAAGGCGATGTGGTAGTCGCCGGGCTGCAGCACGGGGGTCGTTTTCGGCGCCTCGCTCGTGCTGTTCCAACCGGTAAGGTCGATGGTGATGGTCTCGCCGCCGGTGGGGCCTTCCGACACGAAGTCGGCCACGACCTTGCCGTCGGCCAAAGCCGGATCTGCGCCGCGCCGGACATAGAGGTCCACATCCGCGGCGTTGGTTCCGGTGGCGAGTACGATTTCAAGCTTTGTGGATCCGGCGGGAACGGTAAGCAGGAAAGCGTAGTCACCGGTGTACAGGGTGGGCTGCTGGACTGCCGGCAGGTTGAAGGAGCGCGACGAGTTGGGTTGGAGTACAGCGCCGGCTTGGCGCCCCTGCGAAGCGGCTTGGGATTCTCCCAAGTCAGCCTGTGCCATGCGCTTGGCGGCGCCTGGCTCGGAGGCCCCCATCGGGTGCGTTAGCAGAATCGAGCCGAGCACGACGAAAAGCGAAAAACTGGTAGAGAGCGGACCTCGGTGGATGCGTCTCATAGTCTCCTCCTATGAGTTGGATTAAGATAACGTTTCCTAATTCCACCATACGCGCATGCGCTGTGACAATCCAGCTAAAAAAGATATTGTAGTCTTAATATCTGTTGTACTAGTGCTGAATGGCCCAACCTTGCAGAGTTGCGGCCACCGCTTCGGCGAGGTCCTGCTCGGCCTGATCGGTGAACGGAGACGTATTCGGCTCGTAGCCGCCCTCGGCAAAAGCTTGTTTGGTCGGCAGGTAGCCGAGCCATCCGTTCGTGTAGCCAAGGAAGAACGTGTTGCGGAAGGGCGATTGCGCGCGGACCCCGATGGCGATTTCGCAGAACATCTCGAGTGGCGCGGCCCACAGCACCGCGTCGGAGTTGATGCTGAGAAACCGCACCGGGAGTTTCACCAGAGGCTTTCCGTCCGTGCCGGTGCGGGTGTAACCGGCAAGATCATCGGTCCAGCCGAGCCCCGCTTTGCGCGGAGTCTCAACGATCTTCTCGGCCGTGCGCAGGCGTACCTCAGCGGTGGCCGGGGGCAACGAGCGGAGCGCTTCGAGAATGCGATCACCGAGAAGAACGTTGAACTCGGTGAGGTGCGCTGTGCGGAAATCCGGATAGACGGAATAGATGGGCGCGATATTCCCGGCCGCGCCGTTCACGAACAGCAGCGTCGTGTCCAGTTTTTGTTCCACGTAACTGGCGACGATGCCGGGCACGTCGCCGCTGATCTCTGTGTTGGCCCCGCTCAGCGCGGTGCCGTGGATGGCGTAGTTGGCGACGATTGCAAGCGGCGTACCGTCGGCGCGCTCCAGCCGGATGAGCCCGATTTGCCGATCTACCGGGCCATACGGGTTGAGGCCGAGCTTGATGCGGCCATCGACGTCGCGGGCGCGGCGGTTGATGTTCGCCATGGCGAATCCCTGGCCCAGGGCGATTCGCGCGGGCGTCAGGTTCGCGCGAGCCTCCTTGATCCCGTCGAGGAGCGCGCGCTTCACGCGGTTGGTGTAGGCGGACTCGCGCTGATGCTTGTAGCGATCGGGCATGAACGCCTGCGGCAGCCCTGGCGGACCCACTTCCGGCGCCGAGTGCGTGTGCGTGTTGGTCCACCAGACCTGATGGCGTTTGATGCCGGTTTCCTTTTCGAGATCGCGGCAGAAGTCGTCGTAGACGGAAGGCGAGATCAGCGCGATGTCGGTAGAAACGAGAAAGAACTGCAGAGTGCCGTCATCCATCGCGGCGATGCGATGATACAACCGGTCATGAACGCCGGTGGAGTTGCGGGCGGCGTACCCGAGAAGCGGCTGCGAATCGCCGGGCGTGATATCAACCTTGACGGCGGAGGCGCGAAACCCGGCGGCTGTCGCGGCCAGTTGGACAAGGGCGGTCAAGACCAGGATACGGTACATGTCGCCTATCCCGCGCTCAGTCCCATTACCTGGAACCCGGCGTCGACGTAGATCACATTGCCGGTCACCCCGCGGCCCAAGTCGCTCCCCAGGAACACGGCGGTATCGGCGACTTCAGCCGGATCGGTATTCCGGCGGAGGGGCGCGGTGGCGGCGACGCCATCGAGCACTTTCGAAAAGTCCTTGATGCCGCGCGCCGAGGCGGTTTTGATGGGGCCGGCAGAGATGGCATTCACTCGTATGCCTGCCGGGCCGAGATCGGCCGACAGATAACGGACGCACGATTCGAGTGCCGCCTTGGCGACGCCCATCACGTTATAGTTCTGCACCACTCGCACGGCGCCCAGGTATGACAAAGTGACGATGGAGCCGCCGTTGGGCATCAGGGGAGCCATGGCTCTGGCGATCGCCACCAGCGAATAGGCGCTCACGTCGTGCGCCAGCGCGAAGCCGTCGCGCGAGGTTTCGACGAAGGGCTTGGCCAGGTCCTCACGGTTGGCGAAGGCAATGGAGTGGACGACGAAGTCCACGGTTCCTTTATCGGCTTTGATGGCGTCGGCGAGCGCGGCGATCTCGGCGTCGTTGGTGACGTCGCAGGCGAGAACGCCATCGGCGGCAACCTCGGCGGCCAGTTCTTCCACGGGCTTCTTCAAGCGCTCGCCGGCGTAGGTAACGATGAGGCGGGCGCCCTCGCGTTTCACCGCCTGTGCGATGGCAAAGGCGATACTCCAGCGGTTGGCGATTCCAAGAATCAGGACGGTTTTACCTTCAAGAAGTTTCGACATGCGTGAAGCGATTATTTTAGCGCGGCTATTTGCGGCCCTTCACGCGGCGATCGAGAAAATCGGAAGCGGAGCGAAAGGCTTCGAGCCATCGGGTGTGTAGGAGGAAGCCATGCACTTCATCGGGGAAGACTAGCTCTTCATAGTCGACGCCCTGTTTCCGAAGCGCTTCGGCGAGTGTGACGCTTTCGCTGAACGGCACATTTCGATCGTCGTCGCCGTGGATCAACAGGACAGGCGCTTTCCAGGTTCCCACCGATGCCATCGGCGAAGAGGCGAAGGCCTTCTTGGCGAAGTCGGCGCGCTTTTCCGGATCGTAGCCGGGATTGAAGCCGCGGATCACGACGTTCCAGTCATGGACGCCATGGATATCGACGCCGGCGGCGAACAGGTCCGGCGCGCGCGAAAGGCCGAGGGCGGTGAGATAACCGCCATAGGATCCGCCCCAGACACCGACACGGCGTGGATCGACGTCGGGACGGCCTTGGAGGAACAGACCGGCGCCGAGGACATCGTTGAACTCACTGGCGCCGGTGGCGCCGTAATTGAGCGCCTCGCGGAAATCCATGCCATAGCCGATGCCGCTGCGGTAGTTCACACTCAGGACGACATAGCCGCGCGAGGCCAGATACTGATTGAACGCATACGCGTTGTGATAGTAGGGCAGGTAGTGCCAGCCGAGCAGCATTTGGCGGCGCGATCCGCCATGAAAGAAGATCACGGCTGGGCGCTTCTCGTTGGCGGTACCAGCCGCGGCGAAGAGTTGCGCGTGGATCCGCATTCCGTCGGCGGCGGCGAAGGTGACCGCCTGCGGCTCAACGAGCGACTCTGACGGAAACTCCACCGGCGCCAGATCGCGCGGCGCTCCGAACGCGGAGAGGATGGCAGCGCGGGCAGGCGTTCTGGAATCGGAGCGCAGAAAGGCCACGGCCTTGCCGTCGCTCGACATGACGGGCGACCACTCGATGCCCTTGCCGCTGGTGACGGGATTGACGGGTCCGCCTGCTGCCGGCACTCGGTAGATATGCCGCCGGTTGATGTCGTCGCTATTGGACGAATAGAGCACTTCGCGGCCGTCCGGCGTGAGGCTGACGTGCTCCACTTCGTAGTCGCCGAAGGTGAGCAGTTTGGCGCCGGTGTCGCCTTCCACGGGAATTGAATAAAGATGCGTCCAGCCGTCGCGTTCCCAGGGGAAGACCAAATGCCCGGTGGCAGCCCAGAGGATCTGGTTTTCGGCTTCGACGCCGTGGAACACGCTGCCGCG
>JBGSME010000777.1:0-8497 GCA_041740335.1 Bryobacteraceae bacterium
GACCCGCTCATTTTGGACAAGGGAAGCATCAAACGCTTCGACCGCGTACTCGCCAATCCGCCCTTCTCGCAAAACTACAGTCGCGCAACCATGAAGCTCCCGTCGCGGTTCCGCGAATGGTGCCCGGAAACCGGCAAGAAGGCCGATCTGATGTTCGTTCAGCACATGCTGGCGAGCCTCAAGGCTACCGGCCACATGGCGACGATCATGCCGCATGGCGTTCTGTTTCGCGGCGGCAAAGAGAAGCTCATTCGAGAACTGTTCATCAAGGACGACGTGATTGAGGCAATCATCTCCCTTCCCCCCGGCCTCTTCTATGGGACAGGCATTCCCGCTTGCGTGCTGGTTATGAACAAGAACAAGCCGGATGCGATCAGGGACAAGATTCTGTTCATCAATGCGGACCGTGAGTACGCGGAGGGCAAGAACCAGAACAAGCTCCGCCCGGAGGACATCGAGAAGGTCGAGTTCGTCCTTGCGGGCAAGCTGGAACTGCCGAAGTACAGCCGGTTGGTGGACAAGACGGAGATCGTCGAGAAGCACGAATACAACCTCAACATACGCCGCTACGTGGACAACACTCCGGACCGGTGCTCAAAACCGCAAACCGCCACGGTTGGCTTCCTTTCCTTCCGGACCTCTCGGCACCCTACAAGACATCAGGAAAGATTTCGCACCGCGGCTGGTTCTCTCCGCAGGAGTACAAGCAACTCTACACGGCAACTCGCGAGCGCGCGAAGAACCCGAAGAACCCTCGTTGGCGGAAGGCCTGCGAGAAGCTGCACGACTACGTGCTGTTCATGGCCAACACTGGCTTGAGGCCGGACGAAGCCAAGCGCCTCCAATATCGAGACGTCGCCATCGTAACCGATGAAGCGACGGGCGAACGCATCCTCGAAATTGAAGTCCGAGGCAAGCGTGGCGTAGGCTACTGCAAGAGCATGCCGGGCGCAGTAGCACCCTTCCAGCGGCTCAGGTCACGCAACGGCGGGGGTCCAACGGATGTGATCTTCGGTAAGATTCAGCGCGAGTTGCTCAACACTATCCTTGAGGAACTCGATCTCAAATTCGATCGCGACGGGAACCGGCGCACCGCCTACAGCCTCCGGCACACCTACATCTGCCTTCGCCTCATGGAGGGGGCCGACATCTATCAAATCGCGAAGAACTGCCGTACCAGCGTCGAGATGATCGAGAAGTACTATGCGAGCCATCTCAAGAACACACTGGACGCTGCCGCAATCAATGTTCGGAAGCCAACGAGGCGCAAAGGCAAGGATGATCGTCGCCGGGATGAAGATTGACCAACTTTCGTCATTGCGGAATTCCCTACCGGCGCTATAGAGAACGGCGGCGCGGGTGTGGTGAAACTGGTAGACGCGCCGGATTCAAAATCCGGTTCCCCCTAAAGGAGTGTCGGTTCGAGTCCGACCACCCGCACCAGTCCGGCGACGCATTCGTCGTTGCGCTACGGTGGGATTCTGCTATTCAGTTCGGTTCGTCGCGAATAGAACGAGGAGATTCCAGCCGATGCCCAAAGGCCCTACTCGAAAACAGGCTGAGAGAAGCGGACAGCCATCCGTCATCTCGCTTGCCGACCTCGACCACGACGCCGTCCAGCCGATGAACTTCCGGGTTCCGGCGCGATTTCATCGCGAGTTCAAACTGTACGCCGTCCAGCATGGCATGAGCATGGTGGAACTGTTGCAGCAATCTTTCCAGGCCCTGAAGGCGGCTCGCCGTTAGTAGTCCTGAAATCGTCGCGTGCTGTCCGCGTCCTTCCCCCTTCCTGATCGTCTCAAAGCGGTCCTCGGCGTCAAGGGTTCGCTCCGCCGCGCCTCTCGGGCGCGCCCCTGACTCCTCCGGGCCGCTTTGCAGCAAAGCCGTGGAAGGAGAAGGAAGCGGGAGTCTAAGTGCGCTCCTCACGGACCTCGCCGCTTGCCGTAACGAAGAGCGCTGTTATGCCAGTTCGGGCTTTTGCAAGCCGTGGCAGTCTATGCCATAGCCCCCGAAACTGTTTAAGATCGGGCAGCGCAATGCTATACCGGGCGTCCGAATCGGACATCCGCTGGAGCAGTTCGCCGAGCATCATCAGGAAATAGTTCACCCGCATGGCGTCCAATGAACCCGACCCCTTCACCTCAATGACCCATCTCTCGTTGCCACGGACGGCTTCAATGTCGATGCCACGCTCGCGCCCCCAGGCAACCTTCACCTGCCATCCTGCTGCAGTCAGCCAGTCATGCAGCGCCCGCTTGATGTCGTCCTCGGATTGCGCCGCTTTCTCGTCGGTACTCGGCGGTCTGGAGTCATCAGCAGCCGTCCAGGCGGGGCTTTCAAGGTAGTTGCCGGTAATTCCGTCGGCCCGTTTGCGACGATGCAGGTCTCCAATTTCGGCGAGTGACCGTGTCGCCTGATTGACAGACTGCGGTCGAGCGCCCTGCCCCAGAATTCTGTCCGTCAACTCGCGATCGGTCAGGCCCGGCGTGGCGGCCAACTCCCGCAGAATCTTTTCTTTCAGCGAAGCCATTGCACATTCCCTCTATCCGTCGGGTTCAGTCGGATCGTGCGGTGATCCGTACTCTATTCAACGTTGCCACGGCACCAGCTTCTGCCCGGTGACGGCCATTGTAACGCTGCTTCCCATTGTTGGTGCCAGTGCTGACAACGTGCCGTCCGTTCAAAGCGTCCGTTCCTCCACCCGCGCCCGTCTTTCTCGTAACCTAACGCGATCATGGGCCGGTCCGCGAGTCCCGTCAACGCCGCTGCCCGCTCCATTCGCCGCCTCCCTCCCTTTGGTCCGTCGTCGTCTCCCGTGTTGGGCGTTTCCCTTCGGTGACGGGCCACGCTCGTGGTCCGGCCTCTTCATGATTCGCGTCACGAGAAACGCGGCGCGAGCAAAGGAGAAACAGACATGCAATCTACCGAACGGCAGGACGTTTACACGCGAATCACCAACCGGATCATCGAATCGCTCGAACAGGGCGTACGCCCCTGGGTCAAACCCTGGAGCGGCGAGAACGCGGCGGGCAGGATCGTCCGGCCCCTGCGTCACAATGGGCAGGCCTACTGCGGCATCAACATCCTGATGCTGTGGGCCTCCGCGATGGAACAGGGATTCACCTGTCCCGTCTGGATGACGTTCAAGCAGGCGATTGAACTTAACGCCCACGTCCGCAAAGGCGAAAAGGGCTCACTGGTCGTCTATGCCAACAAGTTGACCCGCACCGAGGAAGACGGTGACGGCAACGAGATCGAACGGGAGATCCCCTTCATGAAGGGCTACACCGTGTTCAACGTCGAGCAGATCGAAGGCTTGCCGGAGATGTTCTACGCCCGGCCCGAACCCAAGCGCACCGGTCCCGCCCGTATCGAACACGCCGAAACGTTCTTCGCCAACACCGGGGCCGACATTCGAATCCGTGGCGCGCGAGCGTACTATGCCGCAGAGCCCGACTACATCGCCATGCCGCCGATCGAGAGCTTCGTGGACGCCGAGAGCTACTACGCGACGCTGACGCATGAATGCACGCACTGGACCAAACACGAAGCCCGGCTCAATCGTGATTTCGGTCGCAAGGCCTGGGGCGACGAGGGCTACGCCCGCGAAGAACTCGTGGCCGAACTCGGTTCCGCGTTCCTGTGCGCCGACCTGGAACTGACGCCGGAAGTCCGGGACGACCACGCCTCCTACATCGCGTCATGGCTTGAAGTGCTGAAACAGGACAAGCGAGCCATCGTCCAGGCCGCATCCCACGCCCAGCGCGCCGTGGATTTCCTCCACGCCCTTCAGCAGCCCAGGGAGGCCGCCGCCTGACGGCGGCTTTCAAGCGTTTAGGGGCTGGAAGCGGTCATGGAAACGGACATTGTGCCGGACATGGAACCAGTTGACATTTGTGTAAATAACTGATAGTAAATTGGATATGTGATTCTTATGGCAATCTATGAAACCGGACACAGAACCTGAAGATCGCGGCGAGCAAATCTCCATGATGGAACCGACCGTGCTCGGCGAAGGCTATCGCTTCAGGGGCCGGGTCACCGATCTCGCTTTCGAACTCACCCAGAAGTCTTCCGGCTTCAAGCGAAGCTTACCCAAGCACCTCTTGGCGTCCCTCGCCGACCTCGTCCGCTCGATGAACTGCTACTACTCCAATCTGATCGAAGGCCACGACACGCACCCCATCGACATCGAAAGAGCGTTGAAGAACGACTACAGCAACGATGCGAAGAAGCGCGACCTACAGTTGGAGGCGCGCGCGCCCACATCGCGGTTCAGCAGTGGATTGACAACGGAGGACTCGGCGAGACGAGTCCGGTCAGCGCCGCCGCCATTTGTGAGATCCATCGGCGCTTCTGCGAGTTGTTGCCCGAAGACCTCCTGTGGATTGAGGATTCGAACACGAAGGAACGAATCCGGGTAGTTCCCGGTGAAATTCGGCATCGGGACGTGATCGTCGGTCGGCACGTCGCGGTCAGCCCGGGCGCGGTACCGAAGTTTCTGGAAAGGTTCGATCTGGTCTACAGTCGTCTCGGTAAGGCCGAAGGCATTCTTGCGGCGGCGGCGGCGCATCATCGTCTCCTTTGGATACACCCGTTCCTTGATGGCAATGGCCGCGTGGTACGGCTCATGTCGCATGCCCAGATGCTCAGTTTGCTGGATACCGGAGCAGTATGGTCGGTCGCCCGCGGACTCGCCCGCAACGTCCAGACGTACAAGCAACTCCTGGCGAATTGTGATTTCACCCGCCGCAACGATCTTGACGGCCGCGGGAACCTAAGCGAGGAGGCGCTCGGCGAGTTCACGGCCTTCTTCCTCAACGTGTGCATTGATCAGGTCACGTTCATGGAAACGCTCATGCAGCCGGATCGATTTCGCGCCCGCATCCTGTTGTGGGTAGAGGAGGAGGCCCGCGTAGGCGAACTTCCGCCGAAGGCCGGATTGATCCTGGAAGCCATTCTGTATCGCGGCGAACTCGCGCGCGGCGACGCTGATACCCTGCTTGGCACCGGGGAACGACAGGCGCGCCGCATTGTTGCTGCGCTCATGGACAAAGGCGTTCTGACTTCCGAAAGCACGCGAGCACCCCTGAGACTCGCATTTCCCGCCGCACTCGCCGCGCGATGGATGCCGGGGCTGTTCCCGGAGAAGCCGAGTTGACGGTTTGACACCTCAAACGAACTCTCTGTCAGCAAGTGGATGAATACCGAATCCGCCAAGCCCCCCGTCGCCAAGCTTCGCATCGGGCTGATCGCCGCGAGCATCTGGGAGCGCACGAACGAGAAGGGCACGTTTCACAGCGTCACCTTCGAACGCCGCTACCGGACGCCGCAGGCGAGTGGCACTCGACCTCAAGCTTCGCTGCTCGCACTCGCCAAGATCGCCGATCAGGCACACAGCGAGATCGCCCGGCTTACCCGAAAGGAGGCCGCCGCCTGACGGCGGCTTTCTTTGACGCGTGACAAAACCGGAGTTTTCAGGTAGGGTGACGTAGAATGAAAGCGAGTCGGCAATGACGTTTCATATTGACATACCGGAGTCCGTTGCGGGCAGCATTCGGCTACCCCAGCCGGAGGTCGAAAAGCGCCTTCGAACCGAGCTCGCCGTCGCCCTGTACTCTCAGGGTATTTTGTCTTTCGGCAAGGCGGCCGAATTGGCAGCGATTTCGCGGTACGCCCTGGCAGACATCGTCGGAGAGCGCGGAATCCACCGTCACTTCACCGACCATGAGTTAGTCCAAGACCTGGACTATGCTCGCGGTCAGTAATACATCACCTATCTCCAACCTGGCGTGGATCGGTCGTCTCGGCCTTCTTTGGCTTCAGATGCCGGAATTCCGAATACCGACCGCCGTCGAACGCGAACTGAACGATCACCCTGATGCAATCGCCCGAGAGGCGATTCTGACCGCCATGCGCGAGCGTCGGATCATCGTCCAGGAACCCAAGGAAACCGAGCTTCGCAGTCTCCTGAGACAGCAGCTTCACAGCGGAGAAGCAGACGCCATCGCCTCGCCACAGACCTAAAGGCCGATCTCATCCTCATGGACGAATTGGAAGGCCGCACGCTGGCCCAGCAGGCGGGCCTCTCTGTCACCGGAACGCTCGGCATTCTTCTGCGGGCGAAACGCACAGGTCAACTGACCAGTATGGCCACCGAGATCGCAGCACTGCGCAAACGTGCCGGATTTTTTCTTTCGGCCAGCCTCGAAGAGCGTGTTCTGCTGGCCGCAGACGAAAAGCCATAGCCAACGCTCCACCCAACAGGGACAGGCGACGACACAAACGTGTTGCCGTCACGCCGAACTTTCAGGTGTCCGCATCCTGATCTTCGCTTGCGAGCCGGAACACCTCGATCGTAAAGACGCCGGGGTCTTGAAGCGGCTGCCCGATCAGGCCTTCGACGACTTCGCGCACCGCGGGCGTCAGATCCCGTGCCCGGAACACCCTCGGCATGTCTGCTTGACTCGTCACCCTTTCACCGTGGCGCATCCTGGTTGAAACTGTCAATCAAAAATCCCGCGCGCTCCTAACAGTGGTTCAGGTCCGGCGTTTGGACATTTCTCGTTGCTCTCGCCGCCACATCTCCTTTTCCCCCAGCCGACACCAGGGCTGCCTCTCTTCATCTGGCACGCTGCAGTCGTCGCGGCGCTAGGGTCAATGACGGATTTTCCCCTGCCTGCGGCATTCCTCGCGAGACAAAATCCTATGACCCGCTTGCTGATCACGACTGCGGACACGGTGCCATCGAGAGGCTGCATGGTGCGGCCTCACCAACGAAAAGGAGAAACATCATGGCTACCAACACGAAACCAAAGTCCAAAACCGAATCCGCCAAGCCCCCCGTCGCCAAGCTTCGCATCGGACTGATCGCCGCCAGCATCTGGGAGCGCACCACCGAGAAGGGCACGTTCCACAGCGTCACCTTCGAACGCCGCTACCGGGACGCCGCAGGCGAGTGGCACTCGACCTCAAGCTTCGACGCGGGCAACCTGCTCGCACTCGCCAAGATCGCCGATCAGGCACACAGCGAGATCGCCCGGCTTACCCGAAAGGAGGCCGCCGCCTGACGGCGGTTCTCCTGAGAACGGGCGGTCCTTCACCGGCTGCCCGTTCATTTCTGACGAGAATTCATGTTGCGACGCCGAGAATCTTCCACCAATCCTGAGCGGCGTGCAGAACCCGGATGATCGACACGCCGTCCGTTCTCGGCTGGTAGAAAATGAGAAACTTCTCAAATCCCTTGACCTGCCAGCGGCGCATCTCGGCCAGCCGTTCGTCGCGAAGCGGCACCGCTTCGCCCATGCGCGGTTGCTCGGCGAGATCGGCGAAACTCTCCTCCGCGTTCGCCAGGAATCGGTCGGCGGTGTCGATCCCGGCGTTCTCAACAAGGTACACGAAGTGGGCGATCAGGTCGCGCTTGGCCGTCGCTCGCTTGTGCGCCTTTCGCATCAGGAATCCATCTTGCCCTTGCGCCGCTTCAACTCGGCGATCGCCTCTTTGCGAATATCGGCGAAGTCCTGCCGCGTCAACTCGCTTTCCTCACTCTCCAGACCCTCCAGAAGCAATGCCGACAGCCGCGCCTCGGCCTTGCGCTTCTCATCGGAGCGGATCAGTTCGCGGATGTATTCGCTGACGCTGCTGTATCGCCCCTCCGCGATCTGGTGGTCTACGAAATCCTTCAACGGATCGGGCAACGAGATGTTCATGGTCTGCATGGTTTGACTCCTGGGATCACCCTACCATGCATGGCATGTATTGGCAAGGCTTGCCATGCTAGGTCGTTGTGCCTGGCTCCCCCGAGACTGGAACCGGCAGCCGATTCTTATCCCGCAGCGCCACGAACCACTGCGGCGGCTTGCCCTTGCCGACCACATGCGATTGGGTCGGGTCACCGGGATTGACGTAACGGTCCCCGGCGCGAAGCACGGCCCGGTTCGCCTTCGGCTTGCGGGCGGCGTCGAACGAGACGATGATCTGCGCTTTGGCGGCGATCTGCCGGATCTGCTCCATCGCATCGTCCTTGCGCTTCTGCGCGCGGGTCTGAAGCAGTTCCTGCGCCGTAGCGATCACCTGCGTCAGTTCGGTGTCGTTCAGTTTGTTTAAGGTATCGGTGTTCATGGGTTCTCCTTGTCTTGTTCGAAATAAACACTGTCAATGTGCGCGGCGTCCTCCGGCTTAAGGCCTTCTTCCGCCGCCGTTCCCTCCTGAATGAATTTCGCGCGGTGTCGCCGGAGGAGTTCGTAAAGCGGCAGCAGCCTTCGTCCTTCGATCACCACCGTGTCGCCGGCAAACGCGAGCCGCAACTGGTCCGCCGGAGTGAATTCCACCTTGTGCAACGTGCCGTAAGCCAGCGCGCATCGCGCGCCCGTGCTTAGGCGAATGTCGAGCATCAGGTCGTCTTCGCTGTTCGGACGGCTGCCCGTGTAGGCTTCGCGTACGCCCTCGTCCGACTCGGGCGGGTCCGGCCCCGGCGCCGCGCCTGCACCCAGCCGTT
>JBGSME010000778.1:0-6402 GCA_041740335.1 Bryobacteraceae bacterium
GTTGACAAGGATATCGACCCGCTCCAGGCAGCGGAAAAAGGCTTCCACTTGTGGCTCATCGGCGGCGTCGATGCCGGAGCCGCGGTCAAGGCCATGCACGGTTGCGCCTTCGCTGCGGAGCCGCGCGGCGGTGGCCTCCCCGATGCCTGAGGCGGATCCGGTGACGACGGCGATCTTACCTTTGAATCGATTGCTCAAAAAGTCAGTTTAAGCCCAAGCTGCACGCTACGGGAAGCGCGAGCTGTGCCGATCACCCCGAAGTTGGCGGCGCCGAGAGCTCGGCCGGGATCCTCGAGGTTCACACGGTTGAACGTATTGAAGGTTTCAAGGCGAAACTGAATATTGAAACTCTCGCGAAACGGAAAGTTCTTAAGCAAAGACAAGTCCACGTTGGCGATTCCCGGGCTGGTGAGCACGGCGCGTCCGGCGCTGCCGAAGGTGAACGGCGCTGGGGCGACGGCCGCCGAAGTGTCGAAGTAGCGGGCGATCGTTCGTTCGGACTTCGGCAGGGCCGGATCGCGGAGAAGGTTCACGCGCTGGACACCGTTGAACGCGTTGGCGGTGTTGGCCTGCGTCACCAAGCCGTCGGGGCTGCCGTCCTGCAGCGTCAGGATGATGCCGAGGTTCCAACCGCCAAGTACCGTGGCCGCGGTGCCGCTGCTCATGTATTTGCGACCGCGGCCCCAGGGCAGTTCGTAAACCGAACTGGCCACGAAGCGATTGCGTACGTCGTTGCCGGAAAGCGCCCTCTCGGCGCGTCGGTCGTAGAGGTTCTGCAGTCCGCCGACGGTGCCCAGTTCCTGACCGGATGTTACGTCGTCGATGAATTTGGACCGCGTGAAGTTGGCCATGAAATTCAGGCCGCCGGAGAACCGCTTTTCGAGCTTGATGTTACCGCCGTGATAAGAAGAGTTGCCCCAAAACGGCGAGATCATGGTCACGTTGCCGAACTGCGGGAAGGGACGGCGAGCCTGCGCATTGCCCGGACCCATCAGTTCCGGGCGCACTTGATTGATGCTGGTGCTGGGGCCGGGCAGCTTGCGGCCCATGTTCCCTGCGTAACTCAATTCCAAAACCGTATTCCATCCAAGCTGGTGCTGGATGCCGAAATTGAATTGCTGCGAGTACCCGATACGGCGGTTTTGTTCGATGAATTGCGGCGCGAAGCGGATGGGGCGGCCGACGGGAACCGCGCCGAAGCCAGGGCCAAGATCGGCGCGGGCCGTGGAGGGGAAACCGTCCCGAAGCAGAAACGGAGCCGTAATGCCGTTGTCCGGGGTGGTGAACTCACCGCTGTTTTCGAATCCCGCGCTGGTGTTGTTGGAGCCCGGCAGCGGAGGGCCGAAAAAGATTCCATAGCCGGTGCGTATCACGGTGCGCCCGCCCTCGAATGGCTTCCACGCCAAGCCGATGCGCGGCATGAAATTGTTGTAGTCGCCGTTGTACACGTTGCTGCCGATGCCATCGCGGCCGGCAAACGTGATGACGCCGGGAGTGTTCGAAACCGGATTGATCTGATTGAGATCGAACCCGTTCTGACGGTCATTGGCGTCGAAGCGCGGCGTGTGTGTTTCCCATCGCAAGCCGAGGTTAACAGTAAGATTGCGAGTGGCTTTCCAATCGTCCTGCACGAACAGGCCGAAGTATTTGGCGCGTCGATCGAGGATGTCGGTGTCGCGAATCAGGCCGGAGTTCGGGAAGCCAACCAACATGCTCGCGATCGAATTGCCAGTGCTGCCCACGCCCGGCTGCGAAGTCGGCTGGACGTTGAACGCCAACTGTCCGGAGATCGCGTTGTCGAGGTCGTCCACGTTTCGCGACAAGCGGATTTCTCCGCCGAAACGCAGCGAATGGCTGGCCTTGAACCAGGAAAGGCTCTCGACGATGTGAGTGTCGTTGATGGGGATCTGGACTCGCTCCGCCGTCGCAGGCCCCATGGCGGTGTATCCGCCGGCGGCAGTGACGCGGGGGAACGCACGGTCGGAAACGCCTTTTAAGCCGAGCTTGGTGGGCCAGCCGCCGCCCAATCCCGGAGTAACCGGATGGAAGAAACGGGGCTGCCAGTTGAAGCGGAAATCGCTCAGCAAGGTGGGCGTGAAGGTGTGCTGGTGATTGATGAGATAGCTCCACGCCCGGCGCTCGGGAGTCACCGCGTTCGGGTCTGCGGCGGGTTCCGGAAACACTGCTGTCGTAAAAGTGGGGAAGTCGTGCATGACCATCCGAAATGACAATCGATCCTGATCGCGGAGTGTATGGTCGATGCGCGTCGTCCATGTGGTGAGGTTGAGAGCGCTGATGGCGTTGGCTACGAAATTATTGGCGCCCGCGGCGTTCGCCGGTGGCCGGTTCGGGAGCGGATAGAGCGCTGCGAACGCCCGCCCCACCGGATCGATCCGCGAAGCCGGGATGATGTTGCCGGGGAACTGGGTCCGGATGCTGCGGGACGGGTTCGCTGGATTCGGCTGTGTGGTCGAAGGATCGTAGATCGGGATCTGGCGTCCCGCGGCGGTGGTGGTTTGGCTGAAGTCGCCTGTGCGTTGGATTGCCGTCGGGACGGTGAAATTGCGCACAAGTCCGACACGCTGCTTTTGCCACTCGATGTGGGAGAAGAAGAAGGTCCTGTTCTTGATGATAGGTCCGCCGAGCGCGCCGCCGAACACGTTCCAGCGCAGCGGAGGACGGGTGGCGGCGAAGAAGTTCCGAGCGTCAAGCTTGTCGTTGCGGAAGTATTCGTACAGCAGGCCGGTGAACTTGTTGGTACCGGCGCGGGTTGTCATGCTGACCGCGCCCGAGGCCGAGTTGCCGATTTCGGCCGAGTAGTTGTTCTGGTGGACGCGGATTTCCTGGACGGCTTCGACCGGCGGATTGAAGAGAGCTTGCGGCGCTTCGAGCGCGACGTTGGAGGCATTGACGCCGTCGAGCAGCCATTGCTGGCCGTCGCTGCGGCTTCCGGCGATGGTGTAGCGCGGGCGGATGACGTCGCCGGTGATGAACACGGCGTTTCCCATCAGCGCCATGATCTGCCCCACCCGGCGCCCGTTGAGCGGCATATCGGCGATGGTTTTGTTTTCGATGAATTGGCCCACCGATGATGTTTCCGATTCGAGCAGCGGGGCGGCGCCGGTGACTTCTACGGTTTCGGTCACCTGGCCGACCTGGACAGTAACGTCCAGCCGCGAGACGCGTCCGAGTTCGAGCACGATGCCGGTTCGCGATTGGCTGGTGAACCCGCTGGCCTCCACCTGAAGCCGATAGCGGCCGGGCGTGAGGTAGGGGAACGTGTATTCGCCTTGCGCGTTGGTGGCGGTTTCGTTCGAAACACCGGTGTCGTCGTTGAGGAGACGCAGCGCTGCGCTGCCGATGCGCGCGCCGGATGGATCTGCAACGATACCGGTAATCGTGGACGTAGATACCTGCGCCAATGAGACCGAGGCCAGGAGGATGGAAAGCATGGACACCTTCAGCATGTCCAGCATTATATACAAAACGTAATAGATTAACAAACAGACTGTTTTGGTCAGGCCTCACGCACCGGAGGCAGGCGATCGACGAACCCTGCTTTGTTGCGCCGCAACTCAGACATGGCCACGCCGCGCATACGGTGCAGAGTGGATTTATGGGCCGGCTTGACGGCGAGGTTATCGAGCTCGTCTGGATCATTGTCCAAGTCGTAAAGCTCTTCGAGATCCTTGACGAATGGCCGGACGTACTTGTATTTCCGTTCGCGGATCAAAACGTACCACGGTACGCCCCCATGGAGTACGGCGTCGCCTTCGGGGATCACATTGGTGTCGGAGCCGAATTTTTGTCCGGTTGCGCAGAGCATGGCCGGATGGTCCCACTTCGTGTCGGGATTTTTGAGCAGCGGCGTAAGATCGCGGCCTTGGAACTGCCAAGGCGGCTTGACGCCGGCGAAGCGGAAGATGGTGGGGACGAGATCGATGCCGGCGACGGGAGCATCGCACACGCGCCCCTCCGGGATCTTGCCCGGCATTGAGATCACCATGGGTGAACGGATGTTGGCGTCATAAGCGGCAATCTTTACGCCACGGAATCCGTGCTGGCCGAATGCAAGTCCCTGGTCGGAGGTGAACATCACCAGGGTGTTGCGGCGCTGGTCGGTTTCATCGAGCACATCCATCAGGCGCTTCATCGCTTCGTCGAGCGCATAGACGCCTTGGTGATATTGGCGAACCCAGTCGGTGAGCGATTTGCCCCCGGAGACGGGCCGGCCGTTGGCGTCCTTGTCCCAGTGATTGATTTTCTGAGCCCAGTCGGGTTTGCCGGGACGCGGCGAAAAGATGTCCTTGGGCGTTTCAAAGTCGATGCCGGCAAGTTCTTTCAAATGGCGCTGGGCGGGCTGATAGGGGCTATGCACGGCCCCGAAGCACAGCCAGAGATACCACGGCTTGGAGGTGTCGCGGCCATTGCCGCGAATGAAGTCGCAAGCCCAATCGGTGTACTGATCGGTGGAGTAGCGCTCCAGCCACTCGGTCTTGCCGCCCTGATAGGTGATGGGCTGATGATAGTAATAATTCTGCGACGTGGCTGGGTGCTTGGGGCGGTTCCAAACGATTTGGTAGTCCCAGTCGCGGCCATAGCCGGTATCGGTGCCCGTGTGCCATTTGCCGATCTGGGCGGTGAAGTAGCCGTTGTCGCGAAATGTCTTGGGCCAGAACGGACACTGGGCTGGATCGTACGCACTGCCGGGATACTCGCCTTCCATGCGCATCGATTGGATTGCGAACTGGTGCTTGCCGGTAAGCAGCGTGGCGCGCGAGGGCATGCACCATGCGCCGACATAGGCAGCCGTGAAACGGACACCCTGGCCGGCGAGGCGATCCATGTTCGGAGTGCGCGCCCATGGGTAGGCATCCTTATACGCGCTCATGGTGCGATAAGAATGATCGTCGGTGTAGATGAACAGGATGTTGGGCCGGTCCGGCGTCGCGGCGTTCTTTCTTTGCGCCAAGGCTGGTTTCGGGCGGACCGCGGCGCCGGCGGCCAGCATTCCAAGCATGTCTCTTCGTGTCCGTTGCATCCTATTGCTTATATCGCAATTGGAAGCCGATGTCACCGTGACTGGTTCGCTATAATCCCAATGGATGGACATCTACGACGAGATCGTCGCTCTAAGGCGGAAGGGCCAAAAGTGCGCCTTGGCCACGATTGTTCAGGTGAACGGATCCATTCCGAGCTACGAGAGCGCGAAGATCCTGGTGCGGGAAGACGGTTCCATGACCGGCACCATTGGCGGTGGGTGCTTGGAGGCTGAAGTCTGGACGGCCGCGCGCGAGGTGATCGAAAACGAGCAGCCCAAGCACCTCACGTTTTCACTCGGCCAGGATGCCGCCTACGACAACGGACTGATTTGCGGAGGCCAATTGAACGTCTTCGTCGAACCGATCATCCCGCAGCCCCGGGCGTTCATTTTCGGGGCGGGTCATATCTCGAAGAGCTTGTCGAAGGTGGCGGTGATTGCTGGGTTCGAGACCGTGGTGATCGATGACCGGGAGCAGTTCGCCAACAAGGAACGATTTCCCGAGGCGGCGGAACTCTACGCGGGCCAGTACGAGGAAGTGTTCCCAAAGCTTGAGGTGAATTCGTCGAGCTATCTGATTATCGTCACCCGTGGCCATCGCGACGACATGCGCGTGTTGCGGTGGGCGATTGCCACGCCCGCGAGGTACGTCTCGATGATCGGGTCCCGGCGGAAGGTGCTCGGGGTGATGAAGGAGTTGGAGAAGGAAGACATTCCCCGTGAGCGGTTCGATCGCTTGCATGCGCCGATGGGGCTGGAGATCGGCGCAATCAGCCCCGAAGAAATCGCGGTGTCGGTGGTGGCGGAGATGATCGCGGTGCGGCGGGGGGCGAAGTCCGATTGGCGCAACGTGTCGAAGTCGATTTATCTCAACCCGGCCCTTCGTCCGGCTTTGAAGTGAGTTCGTGAACCGGCCGGGCGCGATTATTCTAGCGGCTGGGGCCTCGAGCCGGATGGGTTCGCCAAAGCCCCTGCTTGAGCTGAACGGGGAAACTTTTCTGGACCGACTGATCGGAGTTTTTGGCGCGCATTGCCAGCCGGTGGTGGCGGTGTTGGGTTATCACGCCGACGTCGTTGAGCGCGGCTTGCGCCGAGCCGCGGACGCGACGATGGCCCGGAATCGGAATCCGGAGCGGGGGCAGGGCAGTTCGCTTCGCATCGGTATGCTGGCGTTGGGCCATGGCGTCACTGATTTTCTCTTTTGCCCGGTGGACGCGCCGGAGGTGGCCGGGTCCACGATTGCCGCCCTGGTCGAGCGGTGGCGGAATCGGGGAGAAGGCGAATGGATCTTTCGTCCGCGTTACAAGGGACGGCGCGGTCATCCGGTGCTGGTGAGCGGACCGGTGTTGCGCGATGAGCTG
>JBGSME010000779.1:0-7240 GCA_041740335.1 Bryobacteraceae bacterium
CGTATCCACCAGCATTTCGACGAGATCGTTTTTCGCGCTGCCCTGTGCCGCCACTTCCCCCTCGCGCAGCAGAGTCTTGCGAATCTCGGCGCGCAGCTCTTCGATGTCCTTGAAGTCGCCCACGTCCTGCGCAAACTCGTCGTTGAGTTCCGGTAATTCCTTTTTGCGAAGCGCGTTCAGCTCCA
Organism: Bryobacteraceae bacterium; assembly: GCA_041740335.1. Lineage (GTDB taxonomy): Bacteria > Acidobacteriota > Terriglobia > Bryobacterales > Bryobacteraceae > DSOI01. The sequence continues at coordinate 186 of JBGSME010000779.1, forward strand.
GATGGAACGTCACTTTGCGGCCCGCCAACTGCTCATGCCCGTAGTCTTCCGGATAGTCAAGTTCCACATCCACATGTTCGCCCGGAGTGAGACCGCGAAGCCCGTCGCTGAACGCCGGCATCGTTTCGGGATCGCCCACGTGGAGAATCATTTCGTCGTTCTCCACCGGCTTTCCTTCCACCCCGGCAATGGACTTCATCGCCACAACAGCGAAGTCGCCATCTTCAGCCGGGCGCGGGTCGATATTGACGAACTCGGCTTTCTGCTCCCGCACGCCGCTCAGGCGCTTCTCCACGTCCTCATCGGTAACAACAGGCTCCTGATAACCGACCTTGAGATCGGTATACTCGCCAAGTTCAAACTCGGGCGCCACTTCGAAATCCGCCTTGAACGTGAGCGGCTTCTCTTTGTGAAAATGGACGTCCTTGATGTCGGGCGTGCCTACCACCTGAAGGTGATCCTGCTGCGCTCGTTCATTGAACACGCGCGGAATGAGGCTCTGCAACGCTTCGTTGAAGACCTCGCTCTCAAAGCGTTTCCGGATCACCGACTCGGGTATCTTTCCCGGACGGAAACCCGGCAGCTTCACCTTCTGCTGCAGCTTTGCCACCACTTGGTCGGCTTCGGCTTCCACCTCGGCGTAAGGAACCGTGAAATCAAGAGTACGTTTACAGGTCGCTGTTTCTTCGGCCATTCGATGTCTTCCTACGGGCGCGCCGGCTAGGAGCCTTCCGGCCAGTTCCCGAGATATCTTTCCTGTTCAAGCGTCAAGCGGTCAATCTTAACGCCCATTGAATCGAGCTTCATTCGCGCCACTTCGCGATCGATGTGTTCCGGCACCGGATAGACGCGCGGCTCCAGGCGCCCATGATGCTCTACCAGATGGTGCACGCACAGCGCCTGATTGGAGAAGCTCATATCCAGCACGGACGCCGGATGGCCCTCCGCCGAGGCGAGATTGATCAGCCGGCCCTCGCCGAGAACGAAAATCCTTCTTCCATCGCGCAGCGCGTATTCTTCCACAAAGTCCCGCACCTGGCGCCGCGAAGAACCCATGCGGCCCAGTGCTTCGAGATCGATCTCTACATTAAAGTGTCCCGAGTTGCACAAAATCGCGCCACTTTTCATTTTCTCGAAGTGTTCCTTCGAGATCACGCTCTTGTTGCCGGTTACCGTGATGAAAACGTCGCCGATGTGCGAGGCCTCCGTCATCGACATCACACGGTAGCCGTCCATCAAAGCCTCCAGAGCCTTGATCGGATCTACTTCGGTGACGATGACATTGGCTCCCAATCCGCGGGCTCTCGTCGCCACGCCCCGCCCGCACCAGCCATATCCGCTAACCACCACGTTCATCCCGGCCAGCAGGATGTTGGTTGCGCGAAGCACGCCGTCAATCGTGGATTGCCCGGTGCCATAGCGGTTGTCAAAGAAATGCGAGGTCATCGCATCGTTCACCGAAATCACCGCATACCGGAGCGCCCCCTCTTTGGCCATCGTCCGCAACCGCAGCACTCCGTCGGTGGTCCCTTCCGTGCCGCCCATCACACCGGCGAGAAGATCGTCCGCCCTGGCGGCATGCAGAACACTGACCAGAGCGCAACCGTCGTCCATGGTCAGCCGGGGAGGAACCTGCAACACCGCATCCAGGTGAGCGCGAAAGGCCTCTTTCGGCTCGTCCTTCATCGCGTAAGTGGATATGCGATAGTCCCGCACCAGGCTGGCTGCCACGTCATCCTGGGTGGATTGCGGATGAGAGGCGCACAAACCGATCTCAGCGCCTCCATCGCGTAACGTAACCAGCAGGTTCGCGGTCTCCGTGGTCACGTGCATGCACGCGGCCAAACGGATCCCCGCCAATGGCTGCCCTTTTATGAACTGCTTGCGAATCGTCTGCAGAACGGGCATCGATTGGAACGCCCACTCGATACGCCGCCGTCCGGCGTCGGCCAGCGCCAGATCTTTGATATCGCAATCTACGGTGCTCGCCGCCATTGAATCGGCCGGTCCCAGGCTCTCCGGCGGCCTAGCGCGCCGCTTTCCGCAGCGCCGCCGCTTTGTTGGTCGCTTCCCAGGAAAACGTCTTTTCCGTCCGGCCGAAATGGCCGAAGGCCGCCGTCGCCTGATAGATCGGCCGCCGCAGCTTCAGGTAGTCGATCATTCCCTTCGGCGTCAAGGGGAACGTCTTGCGGATCAGGTCCACAATGCGGGCGTCCTCGATCGTGCCCGTGCCGAAGCTGTTCACCATTACCGAAACCGGTTCCGCCACCCCGATGGCGTAAGCCAGTTGAACCTCGCATCGAGCCGCAAGGCCCGCCGCCACTACGTTCTTCGCCACGTGGCGCGCCATGTAGCAAGCGGAACGATCCACCTTCGTCGGATCCTTGCCCGAGAAAGCGCCGCCCCCGTGCCTGCCCATGCCGCCATAGGTGTCGACGATGATCTTACGTCCCGTCAAACCCGTGTCGCCGTGCGGACCGCCGATCACGAAACGCCCCGTAGGATTGATGTGGTACTTGGTTTCCGAATCGGTCATGCGCTTAGGCACAACAGGATCGATGACATGCTTGCGAACTTCGCGCCGCACCATGTCGATATCGATATCGGCATGCTGAGTGGAAACGACAACGGCGTCGATCCGCTTGGGAACGTTGTCGACGTATTCCACGCTGACTTGGCTTTTGCCGTCGGCGCGCAGAAATTTCACGGTGCCTTTGCGTCGCACATCGCTCAGCTTCCGCACCAGTTGGTGCGCCAGCATGATCGGAAGCGGCATCAGTTCCGGCGTCTCATCGCAGGCGTAGCCGAACATCAGGCCCTGATCTCCGGCGCCGCCGGTATCGACACCCATCGCGATATCGGGAGACTGCGTCTGCACCGCATCAATAATTCCGCATGTATTGCCATCGAAACCGAAGGAGGCATCGTCGTAGCCGATGTCGCAGATCACGCGGCGGACAAGTCCCTTCACATCGAATTTGGCGCGAGTGGTAATTTCCCCCGCAACAACACACAACCCGGTGGTAACCATCGTCTCGCAGGCGACCCGGCTGCGAGGATCCTGCCTTAGGACCTCGTCCAGTACCGCGTCAGATACCTGATCCGCGATCTTGTCGGGGTGCCCTTCCGTCACCGACTCCGACGTGAATATATGGCGCATGCCGTCTGGCAAAGTGTGTACCTCCACTATCAAAGTAACGAAGCTAAAACCGAAGCTAGGCGGGCCGAAGCTATCCCCCAACGGGGTTTGGGGAACTCTGGTGGTGCCATGTACGGGAGTGAATCTTCGCGAGTCCTACTCAAGGACCCAACCCATCAGTGTAGCTGTTGACTCCATCGGGCGCAACAATTGACAGAGAGCGCCCCAATTTGGTTCACTGTAATAGTCTGCTCCTCAGTAGCTCAATGGTAGAGCATTCGGCTGTTAACCGAAGGGTTGTAGGTTCGAGTCCTACCTGAGGAGCCAAATCTAATCCCGTCAATCCGCTACCAAGCGTTACCAACCAGCGCTAAGCGGCTGGTTCACGCGCCGTTATAGTACGAACCAAGACGGACACCGGGGACACCGCCGGAGGCGGCTGCGGAGACAGTTAGCGCTCAGAAGGACAGAGTGGCCGCTCCTTCTTTGATGAGTGCGTGAATAGCGCCGGATCCGGTGATGACCACACCATCGAGCAGGTCAGATTCCGAGTAGCCCCGAACTTTGGCACAGGGCGGACAGACAAGGACCGACGCGCCTTGGCTGCGCACGTTCTGGATCATTTCTCCGACGGGCGGGTCCAGGGGATTTAGCCGGACTAGGTCCGCCGCGCCTTTGCGCACACAGTCTACAGCGGAACTGGTGAGAAAGATCGTGACGTCAAGGCCGGATTTGACACCGCCGTTGGCGATGCTCCAAGCAACGGACATTTTTTCATCCTCCAGACCGCAGGCGATCACGATGACTAGTTTTCTGGCTTGATCAGACATTTTCCTGTTTTTTCCTTTCCCTTGATTTGCGCGCTTGGCACGAGCTTAATCAGCGCCTAGCCCGCGCAACAAGTCCATTAGACACCGCGCTCGCAAGTCTGTCTTTAGCTGATCGTCCGACTTGCTTGATACGGCTTGCTCAGCCTAGGCAGTGGTTTGCATGCCGTCCGGGCGGTTTACCCGGCACTCGGGGATCAGTCACAATAATGGTGGTGGCGGAGAGAATCCAGCACGAAACAGACGTGGTCTCGTCAATCCTACGGGCAATTCGGCTTGACTCGGCGTTCTACTTCAACGTCGAATTTTCCGCCCCATGGAGGGTTGAGGCGCCAGCCTCGCGGGTGGTGGGCCCGTTGCTCTCACCGGGAGCCGAGCACGTCATCATCTACCACATGGCGCTGGAGGGGACTGGCTGGGCGAGCCTAGTGGGAGGGGAGCGGGTGCCGCTGTCGCCTGGTGATATCGTGATGTTCCCACAGGGAGACGGACATGTGCTGGGCTCCGGGGACAAGTCCAACTGGATCGACGCCCGCGCCGTATTCGCTCACTGGAAACAGCATGGCTTGGAGGTGGCGCGGTTTGGCGGAGGCGGCGACACGACCAAGCTGGTCTGCGGATACTTCGTGTGCGAACCGCATTTCAGCCCTGTGGTGCTAGGCGGCCTGCCGCGACTCCTGCGAATCAATATCCGCGGCGAATCCCAGGGAGAGTGGCTAGAGAAATCGATCCGCTTCTCAATGGCCCAGGGAATTGCGCCCGATGCCGGGGGCCAAGCGGTCCTGGCTAAGCTAGCCGAAGCCTTGTTTGTCGAAACGGTCCGGCGATATTTTCAGAAATCACCGGCCGAAGTAGGCACCTGGCTATCAGGCGTTCGGGATGCGGACGTAGGCCGGGCCTTGGGACGCATACACCAGGACCCGAAACGCTCTTGGACGGTGGCGGGCCTTGCCGCCGATATTGGCGTTTCCCGGTCGGTGCTCGCCGAGCGCTTTACCCGGCTGATGGGTGAGCCGATGATGACATATCTGACAAGATGGCGGCTGCAGTTGGGTGCACAAATGCTAGCCGGCACCAACCACGGGGTTGCGTACATTGCCGGAGAGGTCGGCTACGAGTCGGAGGCCTCGTTCAACCGGGCGTTCAAGCGCGTCTTCAACTCGCCGCCGGCGCGGTACAGGAGCAAGTTGAGGTCTGGGGAGCAGGGGCGTTAGTGCCGGAGTGAGCATTCACGTTGCGGGCATCTCGAAGATGATGAGAGACCTCGCCCCTCGAAGTATTTTGAGTAACCCATTTAGAATCAATCGTTTTACAGGTGTCTCCAGTCCGCAAATACCCTTTGTTTGACTTGGGGAGCCAGATTCCGGGTAGATTACGGCGCACTCTTCCCCTACTTTTCAAAGGCGGGGTTTGGGCAGTGCGGCGGCTCCGCAAAAAAGTAGTGGAAGGGTAGCCGACGACCCGGACGGGATCTGCCGCGCGGACCGTTCACTTCAGCGGTTTGGCGTAATGCGGCCAAGTGGATTGTTTTCGAGCGACCCTTCCCGGAACGGAGAAGCGAGTCAATTACTCGCACTGGCTGGCGGATCAGTTGGCAGCGGGCTCCAAGGTGCGAACCGCCGCCAGTTGCCCGGGGAGGAAGACGAGGAAGTTGTGAGAAAGCCTCCTCAGGTCGTCGGACTCCCAGCGAGCCCTCATTACACCCGCCCGCGCGTGCTCGGACGAGCCCAGCAACAAATGCCCGAGTTCATGCGCGGCTGCGTGTCCGAGCAGATCCGCACCCCCCCAGTTTGCAGCCTTTGCCAAGTCTCTCACCCGGTCCACATAGATGCACGCGTAGTGGCTTGATCCGGGCTGGATGATGGCCATGCCGGCCGCTCTCGGGTTCTTCTTGCTCGAGCCCGGCACCACCTGCAGCATCAGGCGGGCTGAACCCAGCGGTTGCGCGCACTCGGCCATGTTCAGGGGGTGACCCGCGACTTCGCATACCACCCACCGCAGCACCAACCCGGCTTGGTGGAAGATCTTCGATGTCTCTCTTTTCATCTCCTCACGGATCTCCGGGCGGAGCCCGACGGTGTCGTAGAGGTTGACTTCAATTCGCGGTTGGGCCGAGAGCACCGAGGCCAGCAGCACGATCGGAATGAGGCAGAGTCTGTTGTTTTTCATGACCCGAACATCGCGCCATGCGGCGCGTGCCACCATGCCGTGTACCTCGCCAAAGGGTCAATTAGGGGAACCTCCGGATCACGGTGGAAAACGTTCAAACCAAACGGGATGAACTGGGCTTTCATTCACTGTTGAAGGGTGGTATGCTGCTCTCGGAGCGAAAGTCCATGCCGCTACCGGGCACGTCACTCGAAGGTCCAATTCGTTTTGGAACTTACGAGGTGGATCCACGTACCGGTGAGTTGCGCAAGCACGGCATCCGGATCAAGCTCCAGGACCAGCCGTGTAAAATCCTGCTGGCTTTGCTCGAGAAGCCCGGCGAGGTTGTCACGCGCGAGGAATTGCGGCAGCGCATCTGGGGTGAGGACACGTTTGTTGACTTCGATCACGGCCTGAGCGCTGCGGTGAATCGGCTGCGGGAGGCGTTGAGCGACTCGGTCGAGAAGCCGCGCTACGTGGAAACGCTGGCTCGACGCGGCTACCGCTTCATCGCGCCGGTGGAAGAAGCGGCCCAGCCGAGGCCGGCTGCCCGCGCTGCTACCCCCGCCTCAAAGCCCTCTTCCTGGAAGCTGGTCTGGGTAACCGCCGGGTTACTTTTGGCCGGTAGCGCTTTCTGGATCTTCCGCCCTGATACAGAGACCTCCGTTCCGCCTTTAGTAGCGGTTCCGCTCACCTCCTTCGAGGGCGTCGAAAGAGATCCGTCATTCTCGCCCGATGCCGCTCAGATTGCCTTTTCCTGGGATGGAGAGAAGCAGGACAATTTCGATATCTACGCCAGCACGGTCGGAACAGGTTCGCCGGTGAGGCTCACTACTGACCCGGTCCCCGACAGGTTTCCATCTTGGTCTCCTGACGGACGTTCCATCGCTTTCCTGCGGGAGGGAGAGGGCCTCTATTTGGTCCCACCGCTCGGCGGAACC
>JBGSME010000780.1:0-4162 GCA_041740335.1 Bryobacteraceae bacterium
GCGGAGATCTTGCGGGCGGCGGGTATTGATTTCTTCGTGCGACCGGCGAGCGTCCCGGAGGACGTTGCGCAGGGAGAGGGAGCGTGGGACTATGTGCGCCGGCTTGCCCAGGAGAAGGCGCGCGCGGTTGCCGGTGAAGGATGGACGGTGCTGGCCGCGGACACGACGGTGGTAGCCGAAGGAGGGGAGATTCTGGGCAAGCCCGCTGACGCCGCCGATGCCGTCCGGATGCTCGGGTTGTTGGCGGGCCGATGGCACGAAGTGATCACCGGGATCTGCTTGCGGCGCGGGGGGCAGGAGATTGTGGATGCTGCGGTGACTCGCGTCCGATTCGGTGCGATCGGTGCCGGCGAGATCGAAGCATACGCGGCGACCGAAGAGCCGCTCGACAAGGCGGGGGCGTATGCGATTCAGGGGCTGGCGTCAAAGTATATCGAGCGGATCGAGGGCTGTTACTTTAACGTCGTCGGGCTGCCGGTGTCGCTGGTATGGAAGCGCCTTACGGAGTTCGGCTACCAGTCGACGACGGACCCATCGTCAGGGTCGTAAGTTTCCGAATTACGCCAGTCGTGGCCGATTTTGTCGGCCATGGCGTTCTCATCGAGTTCGATGCCGAGGCCGGGTGCTGTTGGGACGTCGACGTAACCGTTCTTCACGGTGAAGGGCTTTTTGATGTAGCCTTCGCCGAGGGAGACCTGTTCCTGAATGAGGAAATTCGGAATCGAGGCGGCGATCTGAATGCCTGCGGCGAGGGAGATGGGGCCCAGTGGATTATGGGGTGCAATCGAGGCATAGTAGGCCTCCGCCATGCCGGCGATCAAACGGACTTCCGTGATTCCGCCGGCATGGCAGAGGTCGGGTTGGAGGATGGTGGCGGCTTTCTTTTCGAGGACTTCGCGGAAGCCCCATTTTGTGAAGACCCGCTCGCCGGTGGCGATGGGGAGATGGGTACCGCGCGCGATTTCGGCCATGATGTCGTGGTTCTGGCAGTTGATGACTTCTTCGACGAACATGGGGCTGTAGGGTTCGAGTCCGAGGATGAGGAGTTTGGCGGTGGCTGGCGAGATGGCTCCGTGGAAATCGATGCCGATGTCGATGTCGTCGCCCACAGTCTTGCGGAGTTCGGCGAATTGCTCGATGGCGTAGGCGACGTCCTTTGGCGTGTCGACGTAGCGGGAGACGCCACGGCCGCCGTTGACGCGGCGTTTGGCTGGGCCGGTCTTGAAGGCGGTGAATCCTTTCTTCAGGTCGGCGCGCATGGCGTCGGGGGTACGGGCGTGGGAGTAGACGCGGACTTTGCTGCGGGTGGGGCCGCCGAGCAGTTCGTAGACTGGGACGCCGAGAGCTTTGCCTTTGATATCCCAGAGGGCCTGATCGATGCCGGAGAGGGCGCTGGTTAAAATAGGGCCGCCGCGATAGAAGGCGTGACGGTAAATCGCCTGCCAGTGATGAACGACGGCGCGGGGATCTTTGCCGACCAGGTAGGGTTCGATTTCTTTGACGGCCTGGGCGCAGGTGAGGGCGCGGCCTTCGGTGATGGGTTCGCCGAGTCCGGTGATGCCGGCGTTGGTGTGGATCTTGAGGAAGAGCCAACGGGGCTTGACGAGGATGGTCTCGAGCCTGGTCACCTTCAAGGGGTCGCCCGGTTTGATGGGAGCGGAATTTTGGGCGGGGGCGGGCATCATGGATAGCCCGGCCAACGCGCTCGCGGTTACCACACGGCGGGAGACGCCAGCGTTTGGATCGGATTTGGGAGCTGACATAGCTTTGCCCTATATCGTACATCGCTTTCCGCGGTGCCGGGAAGAGACGGGGCTGACGGTGCTGGTGTGGCGTGTCTCGGCTTATAATGCGATAAGAAACGCATATGGAGCTACATGCACTGAAGGTATTCCTGGCGGTGGCCACGGAGAAGTCATTTTCGCGTGCGGCGGAGAAGATGTCACGGACGCAGCCAGCGGTTTCGCTGGCGGTGCAGCGTCTGGAAAGTGAATTGGGAGAGAAGTTGATTGACCGTTCGGCGAAGGATTTGTTGTTGACCGATGCGGGGCGGATCGTGGTGGAGTATTCGCGGCGGTTCGAGAATCTGGAGCGGGAAATGGGGACGGCGATCGAGGAATTGCGGGACAACGCGACGGGGCGATTGACGATTGGGGCCAATGAATCGACGTCGTTGTACCTGCTGAGGCACATCCAGGCGTATCGCAGGCTATATCCGAAAGTAAAGGTCCAAGTGAGGCGAAGTCTGTCGTCGAGGATACCCGCAGAATTGATAGACGGTGACCTCGAACTAGGGATGCTTAGCTTCGATCCGGGGGATAGCGCACTGATCTCAACCGTGATATATAAAGACCACCTGGCTTTTGTAGTTTCACCGGATCACCGATTTTGCGCGCGAGGGAGCGTGTCGATTTCGGAGTTGGGCATGGAGACGTTTGTTGCGCACAATGTTGTGTCGCCGTACCGAGACATTGTGATTCGGGAGTTCCAAAGGCACCGGATTCCGTTAAATATGGACGTCGAGATGCCAACGATTGAGACGATCCGGCGGCTGGTGCAACGTAATGAAGGTGTGGCGTTTTTACCGCGCATGTGCGTGGAGCAAGAGATCCAGCAAAAGATCCTGTGCGAAGTGCGAGTGGAGGAACTCCACGTCGAACGGAATATACGGTTGGTATATCCGGCGCGCCGGGCTTTGAGCCATGCGGCCCGGGCGTTTTTGGAACTCGTCCAAAGAGAGAGGGACCAGTCGGAATAGGTTGTGACGGTAGTGGCATATCGATTGCATGTAGTAGAGGTTCGGTATAAGCCAAGACTGATGAGACTGGAGAGATAGTGCCATGCAGACCATCGTGATCGCGGCGGGAGACAGCCGGAGGGGTGATGAGGGTGTCGCACACCGGGTGTTGGAGTTGTTGGGAGCCGAACCAAACGTTTTCGTGCATGACGTGGCGAGGCTGAGCGACGGCTTGGCCGAGGAGATCGGCGGAGCCGAGGATGTGATGTTTATTGACGCGTCGCGGGAGTTGGGCGATCCGTGGGTAGAGCCGGCTCGAGGTGCGTCAGAAACCGCAGAGATCGTCGATTTGGCACGGCGAAGATTCTCGTTTCGTGGGAACGCGTTTGTGTGCCATGTACCGGGTCTTGATTTCACGGAAGGGTCGCGGCTGACGGCGTATGCGGAGTCGCGAGCGAGGAAAGCGGCGGATCTGGTGCGGCGGTTTCTGGGGGCGGTGGGCGCGGCGGTCTGATTGCCCGAAGGAGCGAGTTCATCTCGGCTTGCGGCGTGGTAATTTGAGTTAGTGAAAGATATTTGCGTGGTTGGTGTGGGCTATGTGGGCCTGGTGAGTGGCACCTGTTTCGCCGATCTGGGAAACAGAGTTGTCGGGATCGACATCAACGAAGAAAAAATTGCACGTTTGAATCAAGGGCTGCTGCCAATTTACGAGCCAGGGCTCGAAGAGATGGTGAGGCGGAATGTAAGCGGGGGCCGGTTGCGGTTCACCACTTCCTACGCGGAGGCGCTGGAGAAGGCGGAGATTGCGATCATTGCGGTGGGAACGCCGGAAGGCGTGGACGGGGAAGCGGATCTCCAGTATGTCCGGAAGGCGGCCGAGGCGATTGCGGAGAACATGACGCGGCCGCTGGTGATCGTGAACAAGTCGACTGTACCGGTGGGGACGGGTGATTGGGTAGCTGATATTGTGCGGGGAAAGCGCACCGGTGATGTGCCGTTCAGCGTGGTTTCGTGTCCGGAGTTTTTGCGGGAAGGGGCGGCGCTTCAGGATTTCATGAATCCGGCGCGCATCGTTCTCGGATCGCTGGACAAGGAAGCGGCGCACAAAGTGGCGGATCTGCATCTGGCGCTGCGGGCGCCGATTGTGGTGACGGATCTGCGAACGGCGGAAATGATCAAATACGCGTCGAATGCATTTCTGGCGACGAAGATATCGTTTATCAACGAGATTGCGAATATCTGCGAGGCGTTGGGGGCGGATGTGAAGGAAGTGGCGGCGGGTATGGGAACTAGCGCCCGCTAGTGGTGATCCACTTGGGGCTCGATGGTTCGATTACGCAGATCGCGGATGAGCCGCACGAGTTGGTCGATAACGGCTTCGGTGAACCGGCGGCCTTTGTCGAGGGTGGCTTTGGTGGGATCGCC
>JBGSME010000781.1:0-12591 GCA_041740335.1 Bryobacteraceae bacterium
CTTTGCTTCACGTCGGGGAGGTTGATGCGATCCTGCGGGCGCTTCGGCCCCGCCAGCGAGGGCACGACGGTGCTCAGGTCCAGTTCGAGCGTATCGGTGAACAATGGATCGGGCGTGGCATCGGTGCGGTAAATCCCCTGCTCTTTTGCGTACGCCTCCACGAGCGCGACGGTTTCCTCGGGCCGATTGGTCAAGCGCAGGTAGTCGAGCGTCACCGAATCGACGGGGAAGAATCCGATGGTCGCGCCATACTCGGGGGCCATGTTGGCGATGGTGGCCCGGTCCGCCAGCGAGAGCGAGGAAAGCCCTGGTCCGTAAAATTCGACGAACTTGCCTACCACGCCCCGCTTGCGGAGCATCTGGGTAACCATCAAGACCAGATCGGTGGCGGTCGCGCCTGCGGCCAGTTTCCCGTGAAGCTTGAAGCCCACCACCTGCGGCAGTAGCATCGTGACGGACTGGCCCAGCATGCACGCTTCAGCTTCAATACCGCCGACGCCCCAGCCCACAACGCCGAGACCGTTGATCATGGTGGTGTGCGAATCGGTGCCGACGAGCGTGTCGGGATAGGCATAGGTCTGGCCGTCGCGATCGTTGGTGAAAACGACGCGGGCCAGATACTCGAGGTTCACCTGATGCACGATGCCGGTTTCCGGCGGCACCACGCTGAAGTTCCGGAACGCCGATTGCCCCCAACGGAGAAACGCGTACCGCTCACCGTTGCGCTGATACTCGATCGCGGAATTCAAATCGAAGGCATCCACCGTGCCGAAGTAATCCACCTGCACTGAGTGGTCGATCACAAGGTCGGCCGGGGACAGCGGATTGGCGAGTTTGGGATCCTTGCCCAACGTTACCAAGGCTTCGCGCATCGCCGCTAGATCCACGACGCACGGCACACCGGTGAAATCCTGCAGCAGGGTGCGCGCCGGCAGAAAGCTGATCTCGCGATCCTCCGGCTGGCCGGTCCACTTGGCCACGGCTTCAATGTCGGCCGCCTTCACCTGTACGCCATCTTCCTGGCGCAGCAGGTTTTCAATCAGGATGCGGATCGAAACGGGAATCCGCGACATCGGCCCGAAGCCCGCTTTTTCCAACGCGTCGAGCCGGTAGATCTGGTATTGGCGGCCACCGGCATTCAGAGTGGCGGCCGCGCCGAATGAGTTCAAGTTGGGCATCGAAACCTCTATCTTACCAGTGTCGCCCTACCCGCCCGTTTTTCGCTGTCCGGGGCACGACAATACTATATGCAATTTAATTTGACAATTGCGAATTGACGTAACTTAATTTATACTATATCTGCCCCTGAGCCTTTTCCAGTCACTAGGCCAGGGCAGGAGTCTATGCCATGTCGTTCAGGACCGTTCTCAGCACCGCTGTGGCCATGTTCGCTGCCACCGGCATCCTTAGCGCGCAAGGGCTCACCGGCCAGATATCCGGCTCGGTGACCGACCCATCCGGCGATGCGGTCGCCGGCGCCGGCGTAGAGATGGTGAACACCGGCACCAGCCAGGCCCGGCAGGTAACCACCGACGAGTCCGGCGCGTTCGTCTTCACCCAACTGCTGCCGGGAACTTATCGCGTCAACGTCCGGCAAGCCGGCTTCAAGACCTACGAACAGCGCGACATCGCCGTCACGGCCACCGAGCGCGTGGTGCTGCGCCGGATCCGTCTGGAACTCGGCGAAGTAACGCAGACGGTTTCCGTGGAAGCCGAGGCCGCCCGGCTGCAAACGCAAAGCGCGGAGCGCAGCGGCCTGATCAACGAACAGCAATACCAGAAACTCGCGCTCAAGGGCCGCGACTACCTGGGCCTGCTGAAGCTGCTGCCGGGTGTTGTCGACACCCGAAATCGCGAGGCCCCGGGTTGGAACAATCTTGGCGGCATCAACATCAACGGAAACCGCAGCGGCACGATCAACCTCACCCTCGACGGCGTTTCGTCGCTCGACACGGGCTCCATGGGCGGGCCCTATCTGGCCCCGAGTGTAGACGCCGTCGGCGAAGTAAAGGTGCTGCTCACCAACTATCAGGCCGAATATGGGCGCTCCTCCGGCGGCACCATCAATGCCGTGATCAAGAGCGGCACGCGGGACTTCCACGGCGTCGGCTACTACTTCAAACGGAACGAGGCTCTCAACGCAAACGAGTTCTTCCGCAATCGTGACGGCCTGGGCAAGCCGAGCTACCGGTTCGACTATCCCGGCTACAACGTCGGCGGACCGCTCTACATTCCCGGCAAATTCAACCGCAACCGCGACAAGCTGTTCTTCTTCTGGTCGCAGGAGTTCCTGCCGCGCAACTATCCCACTCGCGTCGGACGCCTGAACTTTCCGACGCAGGCCGAGCGGGGCGGCGATTTTTCGCGCACCCTCGACACCAACAACCGCCTCATCCCGGTGCTCGATCCGCTCAACGCCCGCCGCGCCTTCCCCGGCAACATCGTCCCCGCCTCCCGCGTCGATCGCAATGGCCAGGGGCTGTTGAATATATTCCCGTTGCCCAATACTTCGGACCCCCGCAACAACTTCAACACAGTCTTCCAGAGCAACGTCGACCAGCCGCGCGACGAAGACCTTCTGCGGATTGACTGGAATATCTCGCCCAGCACGATCTTCTACGCCCGCGCCATCCGCGACTATGAAGCCTTCCGCGGCGACTTCAATTTCGTGCTGGCATCGAACTCGTGGCCGCAATTCCCGATCGAATACTCGATCCAGAGCGCCGGGCTGGTCAGCACGCTCATCCACACCTTCAGCCCCACCGTGGTCAACGAGTTTACCTTCGGCATCAACCGCGCCCTGCAACTGGTAAAGCCGCTCAATCAGGATGGGATTGACCGGAATGACCGCTCTAAACTCGGCCTCACGCTCCCGCAGTTCAACCCCCAGATCAATCCCCTGAACCTGATCCCCAACGCCACCTTCGGCGGAGTTACCAACGCACCAGCGCTCAATATCGAACAGCGCTTCCCCTTCTTCGGCACCAACAATATCTGGAACTGGAGCGACAACCTCAGCGTCGTCCGCGGAGCACACAACATGAAGTTCGGCGTCTATATCGAACGCACCTCGCGCAACGCTTCACGTTCCACCGCCTTCAACGGCACATTCAATTTCGGCCGCAACGTCAACAACCCGCTCGACGCCAACTACGCCTACGCCAACGCGCTGCTCGGCGTGGTCAACAGCTACACCGAGGCCGACCGTCATCCGGACGGCCATGCCCGCTACAAAAACGTCGAATGGTACGTGCAGGACAACTGGAAAGTCACCCGCCGGTTCACCCTCGATCTCGGCATGCGCTTCAACTGGATTGAACCCACGTTCAGCGCCGGGGACCGCCTGGGCGCGTTCGACTTTGAGACCTACGATCCCGCACGCGCCCCGCAACTGGTGGAACCATTCCTCAACGGCAGCACCCGAGTGGCGCGCAATCCCGCCACCGGCGAACTGCTGCCGGCCGTCAAAATCGGCACCTTCGCCGCCGGCAGCGGCGAATTCAATCAAGGCATCAAGATCTTTCAAAACCGAATCCTGAATACGCCATCGATCAAGTTCGGGCCGCGTTTCGGCTTTGCATATGACCTCGCCGGCAACGGCAAGACGGCGATCCGGGGCGGCTTCGGCATCTTCTACGATCGCTTCAATGACGATCAGGTGCTGCAACTGGTGCAGACGCCGCCGATCGTCAATACCGCCACCGCCAACTACACCACGATCCCGGCGCTGCTCTCCACCGAGTTGAGCCAAAGCCCTGCCGGGGTGTTCGGCATCCAGCGCGACTATGACCCGCCGACGGTCTACAACTGGTCATTCGGCGTCCAACGCGACATCGGATTCAGCACGGTGCTGGACGTCGCCTACGTCGGCAACGTCGGCCGCCACCTGCTGCAGCGGCGCAGCGTCAACGCCACCCCGTACGGCACGAACTTTCTGCCGTCCAGCCGCGACACCACGCTTACCGGCAATCGTCCGCTGCAACCGAATTTTTTACGCCCCATCCGCGGCTTCGCCGACATCCAATACATCGAGTTCGCCAGCTCGTCGAACTATCATTCGATGCAGACGCAGTTGAACCGCCGCTTCACGAGCGGGCTCACGCTGGGCGGCACCTGGACCTGGTCCAAGGCGCTCGATCTGGTAGACGGCAACAACAACGCGATCAACCCTTTCCTCGATTTCCGCATGCGCAATTACGGCAAAGCCGGGTTTGACCGCACGCACATCTTCACCTTCCACTACACCTATGCGCTTCCACAGGCAAGCCAACGTTGGAACAACGCCTTCGCGCGTTGGGTTATGGATGGCTGGGAGGTCTCCGGCATCACGTCGCTAACCAGCGGCCAGCCGCTCGGCTTGAGCTATAGCCTCGTCCAAGCCGTCGACCTGACGGGCGCCACCGGCGCCGGCGTCGACAGCCGCGTGAATCTCACCGGCAATCCGATCCTGCCCAAGAGTGAACGCACTCCTTTGCGCCACTTCCGCACCGAAGTCGTCGGACCGCCAACCGCCGCGGACTTCGGCATCGGTAACGCCCCCAAAGATGTGATCCGGGGACCCGGCCTCAACAACTTCGATATCTCCCTGTTCAAGAACTTTCGCCTTGGCAGCAATGAAGCCCGCCGCCTCCAGTTCCGCATGGAGACCTACAATTCGTTCAACCACACCCAGTTCAACGGCGTGATTACAGCCGCGCGGTTTGACGCGCAGGGCAACCAGGTGAACGCCCGCTTCGGCGAGTACAACAACTCCGCCGACGCCCGCCGCATCGTGCTCGCGCTGAAACTCTATTTCTGAGTTCGCATTGCAGACTATCGAAAGGTGCAGTCATATGAACGCTCGATTGCTTGCGCTAATGATGCTGGCCGCCGCGGCCGCCTATGGACAGACGACGTTTGCATCGATCACCGGCTCGGTGACCGACTCCGCTGGCGCCGTCGTCCCGGGAGTAAACGTGGAGGCGACCCACGTACAGACCAACTACGTGTACACGGCGACATCGAATGCCACCGGCGCCTACACGCTGTCGCAGCTACGCGAAGGCGAGTACACACTGAAGGCGACCTCGGCGGGATTCAAGGAATTCCGTGTGCAAAACATCGTGCTGATTTCGCGCGACCAACGCCGCATCGATGTGCGGCTCGAGGTGGGAACCGTGGAGACGCACATCGAGGTGAGCGCCGGCGCCACGTTGATCGAAACCGAGACAGCGCGGATCGGCGATTCCAAGGGCGCCAACACCTTGAAGTCTCTACCTCTGAATACACGGTCGCTCTACGGCTTCCTCGGTCTGATGCCCGGCGTGGTTTCCTCCGGTACACGCGCCACCCGGCGGTTCGCCGGCAGCCGCGTGAATCAAAGCGAACAATCGATCGACGGAATTACGGTCTCGAACGGTTACGACGGCACCCAGATCTCGCCGCTGGTTTCCTACATCGAGAGCTACGAAGAAGTGCGCGTAGACATGGCCAACAACACGGCCGACATCGGATCGGTGGGCCAGGTGACGATCGTGTCGAAGTCCGGCACGAATCAATTGCACGGGAACGTATTCGACTACTACCAGTCGCCTTGGTTCCGCGCCCGGAATCCGTTTGCCGCCACGCGCGGGTCCGGGGTGAGCCATCAGCCTGGAGGGTCAGTGGGTGGACCGGTGCTGCTGCCGAAACTGTACGACGGGCGGAACCGGACGTTCTTCTTCTTCTCGTTCGAGACTTCGCGCGGCAGTGCGATTCAACAGTTGATCAATCCGGCGGTGCCGATCGCCCCATGGAGGGCTGGCGATTTTTCGGGACTGCTGCCACGGACCGTCGTCCGCGATCCCTTTACCCGGACGCCGCTGCCCGGCAATCGGATGCCGGCGTCGCAGTTGAACCCGGTGTCGGTGAAGATCCAGGATCGGTTCTATCCTTTGCCGAATACCGGCAATCCCGGCGTGTTCGCGAATCGGAATTACAACGAACAGAAAACGCGCCCGTTCGATCCGAACACCTATTACACGATGCGCGGCGACCACCGGTTCAACGACCGGGCGTTCTTCTTCGGAAGA
Organism: Bryobacteraceae bacterium; assembly: GCA_041740335.1. Classification (GTDB taxonomy): domain Bacteria; phylum Acidobacteriota; class Terriglobia; order Bryobacterales; family Bryobacteraceae; genus DSOI01. The sequence continues at coordinate 6,051 of JBGSME010000781.1, forward strand.
TGGACGTGGAACCGGTCCCATTCACGGGCCTTCGAGGGCAATCTGCCGACGATCGGGCAGAGGTGGCAGACGCGGGATACACGCGCCTTCAACGGATCGTTCACCTACACGATCCGGCCGAACCTGATCACCGAAACGCGGTACGGGCTGGCGTTTAACGACAATCCGAGGAACGGCCCCGTGTTGGGCAAGCCGCTGGTGCAGGATCTGGGTTTGGTGGGGTTGGTGGACGATCTCCCGGACATCAACGGACTGTTCGATGTCAGCTTCGCCGGATTGGGCGTCACCAGAATCACACAGACCCAGTGGCGGCATCCGGGCTTCAAGAACTATTCGCAGCAGTTCCAGGAGCACGTGAACTGGATGAGCGGCCGGCACACGCTGAAATCGGGATTCATCGTGGACCGCGTGAATTTCGGCGACCAGCAGGCCAACAACGCGTTATTCGGGCGCGTTTCGTTCTCCAACCGGTTCACCAATCATCCCTACGCGGATTTCCTGTACGGCATTCCGACACAGGTGAATCGCGCGTTTCCGCCGGCGCTGATTGACCGGACACGCTGGGGATACAACTTCTTCGTCACCGACGATTTCAAAGCCGCGCGCACGCTGACGTTGAATCTCGGACTTCGCTATGAATTGACGCCGGGGTATTCGGAGGCGTCGGGATTGCAGGCAGCGTTTGACCTGCAGCGCGGTGCGATCGTGATCCCCGATGGGGCGTCCGGGAAGATCAGTCCGCTGATGCCGCGCGGCTACGTGGATGTGATCGAGGCGAGCAGCGCGGGGTATCCATCAAGCACGCTGATGCGGGTTGACAAGAACAATTTCGCACCGCGGTTCGGGCTGGCCTGGAGACCGTTCGGGTCCGACACGGTGGTGAGAGCCGGGTATGGCATCTTCTACGACGTTGTGCCGCAGACCACCAATGCCGGCGGCGCGCCGTTCGTGATCTCGGAGCCTTCGTTTACCAATTCGGCTACGAATCCGACGGTGATCTTCCCGCGTGTGTTTCCAGAGGCAAGAGGCGGGCCTTCCACCGTGGGCCTGCCGACATCGATCCGCGGCGATCTGCGGAAGCCGTTCTCCATGCAGTACAACGTGACCGTGGAGCATCAGCGGTGGGACACCGGATTCCGGCTCTCCTATATCGGAACCAATACCAGACAGGGCGAGTGGACTTATAACATCAACCAGCCGGTCCCGGACACGCGGGCGTTCATCGACAAGCCAAGAATGTTCCCGGGGTATCCGAATATCAACTATCTGAGCAATGGAGCCGGCCACCAGTATCATTCAATGACGGTGGAAATCGAGCGGCGCTGGAAGAGCGGCTTGAGCTATCAACTGAGCTATGTCCTGTCGCGCGACATCGGCGACCTTGACCGCAATGAGGGTCCGGAGAATGCGTATGACCGGCAGCGGGAACGCGCCGTATCGATGGACATCCCAACCAACCGTTGGACCGGGAACCTAATCTACGAATTGCCGTTCGGAAAAGGCAAGCCGTTTCTGCATACTTTTGGGCGGGCGGGAAATCTGATCGTAGGGGGTTGGGAGGTGAGCGCGATCTTCTCCTACTTCTCCGGACAGTTTCTCACGCCGCAGTATTCCGCTCCCGATCAGACCGGTACCGCGTTCACCTCCAACCGTACGGCACCGAACGTCACACGGCGGCCGGACCAATTGAGGAATCCGAATCTCGATGCGTCGCAGCGTTCGGTGAACCGGTGGTTCGATCCGGCGGCGTTCGCAGCGCCAGGCCCGGGACTGTTCGGGTCCGCGGCGAAGGGTGTGATCATCGGGCCGAATTCGAATGTGTGGCATACCGGGCTGATGAAGTCGCTGCAGTGGAGCGAGCGCATGCGGGTGAGGTTGGAGCTAACCGCGACCAACACGGTCAATCATCCCGTATGGAGCAATCCGGCACTGAACATTTCGACGCCGGCGACGGTAGGGACGATCAATGGAGTCGGCGGGCCATCGAATAACCTCGATCAGGCCGGGCCGCGCAGGTTGAGGGCCGGGATACGGTTCGAGTTCTGAGTGAATACGTTTATTTATAAAAATATGTACAGATAGGCAAATTGCATCCGGCGGCCGGCCTTGATAATGTTCGGGGCAGAAATTGATCCTGCTTCATCAGGGAGGTCGCCATGCACTTGTTCGTACTGTTTCTTCTCGCCGCAGCCTCGGCCGCCGCGCAGACCACCTTCGCCACCATAACCGGCGCCGTTCGCGACGCCTCCGGCGCGGTGATTCCCAATGCGGAAATCACCGCTGTCCACCTCGATTCCAACTACGCCTACAAAGCGCCATCGAATGAGGTGGGCAACTATCGCATCGCCCAACTACGCGAGGGAACTTATTCGCTCAAAGCCTCCGCCGCCGGATTCAAAGAGGCATTCATTCCCGGCGTGGCATTGGTCTCGCTGGACGTTCGGCGCGTTGACTTCACGCTCGAGGTCGGCGCAGTGGACACCCGCGTGGAAGTGCAGGCCGGCGCGGCGCTGATCGAAACCGAGACCGCGCGCATCTCGGACTCGAAATCGTCCAACCAACTGAAGACCCTCCCGATGAACACGCGCTCGCTGTGGAACTTCGTCGGCCTGTCGCCCGGGGTGGTGCAGGCGGGCAACGGATCGTCCACCCGGCGCTTCGCCGGTTCGCGCGCCAATCAGTCTGACGCGTCCATCGACGGCATCACGCTTTCCAACCAGTACGATGGCACGCAGATCTCGCCGTTGGTCTCGCAGATCGAATCATTCCAGGAGGTCCGCGTGGACCTGGCCAACAATACCGCCGAGTTCGGCGGCATCGGGCAGGTCACGATCATCTCCAAGGGCGGCAGCAATCAATTGCACGGCTCGGCGTTCGACTACTATTCGACGCCCTATTTCCGCTCGCGCAATCCCTTCGCGCCGCAACGCGGCACCGGCATCCGGCATGACCCCGGCTTCGCCATCGGCGGCCCCGTCGTGATCCCGCACCTCTACGACGGCCACAACAAAACCTTCTTCTTCTACTCGTTCGAGACATCGCGCGGCAGCCAGATTCTTTCGCTCCTCAATCCCACGGTGGCGCCCGCGCCGTGGCGCAGCGGCGACTTCTCCCGCGAAACCGCCAACGTCGTTGACCCGTTCGCCTCCAACGCGCCGTTCCCCGGCAAACAACTCCCGGCCTCGCGGATCAATCCCGTGTCGCAAAAAATCCAGGATCGTTTCTTCCCGCTGCCCAATCGCGGCGCTGCCGATACGCTAAGCTCGCAGAACTTCACGCAGCAGCTTCTTCGCCCCTTCGATCCCAACACGTACTGGACGACTCGCGGCGACCATCGCTTCAACGATCGCCATTTCATCTTCGGCCGCTACACCTGGAACCGCGGCCACTCCCGCGACTACGAAGGCAACCTCCCCACCATCGGACGCCGCTGGCAGACGCGCGACACCCGCGCGATCAATCTCTCCTACACCGCCACCATGAGCACGTCGCTGATCAATGAATTCCGCTGGGGCTTCGCCTTCAACGACAACCCGCGCAACGGACCCTTGATGGGTCTCGAAGTTGTGCGCGACCTCGGCATTACCGGCCTCGTCGCGGACCTGCCTGACATCAACGGCGTCCCGCAAGTCACCTTCTCGAACGTCGGCCTTACCGGGATCGCACAAACTCCGTGGCGTCACCCCGGGTTCAAGAACTTTGCTCAGCAGTTCCAGGAGCAGCTCTCGTGGTTCCGCGGCAAACACAACGTGAAAGCCGGCGTACTGCTCTCCCGTGTCGCCTTCCTCGATCAGAATCAGAACGCGGCGCTGTTCGGAAACATGAACTTCTCGAACCGCTTCACCGGTCAGCCCTACGCCGACTTCCTGCTCGGAGTCCCCACGTCCTCTTCGCGTGCCGCACCAGCGCCGTTCATCGATCGCGTTCGCTACGCGTGGGATTTCTTCGTCACCGACGAGTTCAAGGTCACCTCGAAGCTCACCCTCAACGCAGGCATCCGATATGAACTGCATCCCTCGTGGTCCCAGGCCGACGGACAGCAATCCACCTTTGACGTTGTCTCCGGCAAGATCATCGTGCCGGACGGATCGCTCGGAGCCATCAGTCCGTTGATGCCGAAAGGCTACGTCGAGATCGCCGAGGCGAGTTCGGTGCCCGGGTACGATTCGAAAAATCTGATCCGCAAGGAGTTCAACAATTTTGCCCCGCGCATCGGTTTGGCTTGGCGCCCGTTCGACAATCGCACGGTGCTTCGCGCGGGCTACGGAATCTTCTACGATATCGTCGCGCGCGCGGTTCCCGTCGGCGGCGCGCCGTTCGTGATCAACGAACCTACCTACACCAACACCCGTCCCATCCCGACCGTAATGCTGCCGCGCGTCTTCCCCGATTCGGTCGCCGGTCCCTCCACGATCAGCATTCCCCAGGCCATCAACCCCGGCCTGCGGGATCCGTATTCCATGCAGTACAACTTCACGCTGGAGCATGAACGTTGGGACACCGGCTTCCGCGTTTCCTACATTGGCACCAACACGCGCCAGGGCGAATGGGGCTACAACGCCAATCAGCCTATTCCCGACGGCAATCTCTTCGCCAGCAAACCGCGCCCCTTCCCGCGCTATCCCGGCATCACCTACATCACCAACGGCGCCGGCCATCAGTACAATTCCTTCACCGCCGAAGCCGAGCGCCGTTTCGCCCGTGGCCTGGCGTATCAGTTGTCGTGGGTGTGGGCGCGCGACATCGGCGACCTCGAACGCGGCGAGTCCCCTGAGAACGCCTTCGATCGCGCGCGCGAAAAGAGCGTCTGGCTCGACATCCCCACGCACCGTCTTACCGGCAACTTCCTCTGGGAACTCCCGTTCGGAAAGTCCGGTTCGCGCCTCCAGCGCGCGGTCATCGGCGGCTGGGAACTGAACGCCGTCTACAGCCTCTACTCCGGGCAGTTCCTCACTCCCGCCTGGACGGGTCCGGACCCCGTCGGCGCCGCCTTCACAGGATCCAACACGCCCGCGCAGGTAACCATCCGCCCCAATATCCTGCGCGACCCAAATCTCTCCTCCGGTGACCGTGGCACGCGCCGTTGGTTCGATACCGCTGCCTTCGCCGCACCAGCGCCCGGCTCCTATGGCAGTTCTTCCAAGGGCGTCATCCTCGGACCCGGGTCATCGATTCTCAACGCCGGCGTGGCGAAGTACTTCTCGATCGGTGAGCGCGTCCGGCTTCGTTGGGAACTCACCGCCACCAATGCCACCAATACGCCGAACTATTCCAATCCGAACACCAACATCACGTCGCTGGCGCAGGTGGGCGTGATCACCGCGGTGGGCGGCGTGTCGAGCCTGGATTCGTCCGGGCCCCGTGCTCTCCGCACTGGCCTCCGCGCCGAGTGGTAGCCTGGGCAGAGCCAGCCTACGGCAAAACAACGACAGGATCCGGGCCCGACTTCTTCGGGGTCGCGATCACCTTCACGATCTTCCGCTCCGCCACCGAGATCACGAAAATCTTGTCCTGGTCCTGCACCCCCGCGAACGCATATTTGCCGTCGGGCGACATCGTCAACGAAAGCGGCTTTCCGCCGAGGGCCACCTGCCCTGTCTCCCTGCGCGTTGCCAGATCCGCAAACCCTACCGCTTCGCCCGGCTGCAGATTGTAAATCAGCGTTTTGGCGTCCGGCGTCACTATCACCCGGCCCGGACCCTTCCCGGTCGCGATGGTTCCCGTCACTTTCTTGAAATCCGTATCGATGATCGAAATCGAGTTGCCATCGGAATTCGTGAGGTAGATCCGCTTGCCGTTGCGCGACATGAATCCCCCCTGCGGACGCGCCCCCACGGGAATCAGCGTCACGTTCCCGGACGCCAGGTGAATCGCCGCCAGCGTGTTCGATGTGGCGTTGCTCACATACGCCCACTCGGCGTTGCGGCCCAGCATCACCATATGCGGATCCTCGCCCTTTACGTCAAATCGCCCCAGCACCTTTCGTTGTTCCGGATCCACCAGCAGCAGCCCATCGGGATTCTCCGTTGTCACCACGAGGCGCCCGGAGCGCGGATCCACCGCCATCCCATGGGGCCGCCGGTTTTCTCCAAGATCGATCACTCCGGCCTTGGTCCGCGTCTTTAGGTCGATGATCGATATCGTGTTGCCGCCGGCGCCGGCGTAAGTCATCCACAAGATGCCGTTGTCGGAGACATAAGCGAATCGCCGGTCCGGCGAGAATACAACTTCGTGCGGATACTCGCCCACCTTCACACCGGCTACGCGCCGGCCGGACCCATCGTAGAAGCCCACCGCGCCGGCCACCTTCTCCACGGCCATAAGCGAGAATGGCAGGTCCGCCGCGGCGAGTCCGAAGGCGAGCGACAGAGCGGCGAGAACGATTCGGATCATGGTTTAGCAATTATAATCCTGCAGCCGCACCGACAGGGCGTGATGTTTTGGCCCGCCCGCGCAACCCGAAACAGGAGGTGATACCGTGTGGGGAGCCTTTATGCCAACCGCCATCCGATTCGCCTTCACATGCGCCGGCCTGTTGTGC
>JBGSME010000782.1:0-1870 GCA_041740335.1 Bryobacteraceae bacterium
TCGGCGTCGTCACTTCCACGTCCAGTCTTACCCCCGTGAACGAATCCGCCCCTTGCACCGCCACATACCAATCGCCCGGAAACGGATTTTCCACCGAAGCCGTATGGTTGCTTCCCGCGCCCGTCCCCGCCCCATCGCGCGGCCTGCAGTCAAAGATCGGGTCTAGGAACAGAGTCGTCACCGGCCGGCAAACCATCGCCTGCCCACGCCGCAGGAACACATCCGCATCGCCGGATCCAAGCGACGTTCTGGCCGTGAGGCGCTGCGCCCCGCGTGGCACCACCGTCCGGAAATACAACTCCCCTCCGGTAACCTCACTTAGGTTCGCCACACTCTGCCCCGGTGCAATATAATCTGGCTCCGCGATCCGGACGCTCAATTGCGCCTGCCTGTAGGCTTCGTACGGAGCCACGATCACCGTCCACACTCCCGCCTGTGGTTTCGAAATCCCGAGTGTCTCGTTGTTGCCCAACGCCAGCGACTGCCCGAAAATACGTCCCGGCGGATCGAGAACAATCAGGTCCGCGTCCCCGCCTCCACCGCGCAGCTTTACCTGTGCCACCGCGGTGCCCTCCGGTACATCGAAGTAGAACCATCCAATGTCGAACAACGAACCCGAAATCGACAACGGAACTCCCGCCGTGATCGGCGTCGCCACCGGCGCCAGCGCCGTAAACAATACCGGATCGGTCCCGTCCCGCACCACTTCCACCTGAAATCGCGCCGGCCGTAGCGACGGAGTGAATCGAACTACGCCATCAGCATCCACCGTCGTCCCCGGCGGCCCCGCTTTGATTCCGAAAAATGCGCCCGGTCCGCTCACCGGAATCCGATACTCATACAACCGTCCCATCGCCCCCGCCCGCGGACCCCGCTCGCCGCACATCGCCCCGGCCACACTTCGCGCAGCCCCGTCCAGATCCTTCGGCAAGTCGAATGCCGAAATATGAACCGTTCCCGCCCATCCGGAAACCGGCAGCGCCAAGTTACCGTCCAATCCGCACGACGACGCGCCCATTCCGCGCTTGGCGAACACCGTCCAGATCGCCCGCCGGTTCCTGCCCTGGTTCACTGCTTCATCGGCCCCCACAATCGCGTCCCGCCCTTGGATCATCGTCGGCCTGCATGGCGTAATCCGCAATGCCTCAAAAACGAGCCGGTCACTCACAGCCGCGCCTAGCGCTCGCCGCAGATCCCATAACGTAGCCGCCCATAGCTCCCCATCGTCGTGCGGTTCATATCCATCCGCCGAATTCCCCAGATCCGAATAGAGCAGCGTATTGTTGGTGTAGCTCGATCTCCGCAGCCCCCGGTCTGCCCGGTTCGCCACATACGCGCCCGCCACCGGCGAGTTGTACGAACTCGTCGCGAAGTAGTCGGACCAGCCTTCGCTCATCGCGCCCGATTGATACCCCGAAAGGCACGCAATGTTGTTTCCTCGCCCGATCATCCGGTCCGTCACCCCGTGCGCGTACTCGTGCGTGAGCACGTCCCCGTCGAGCGCGCTATCCCGGTCGTCGGTCCTCGCCGATGTCCCCAATGTGAAGATGCCCGTCTGCAATCGCGGTGCCTGACCCTCCGGCAGCGTGAGCATGGCAGCATTATCCAAGTGCGCCGGATCCTGCGCTTCCGCCAGCACCGCATCCCCGCCCAACCCGCCCAGTCCCAAATTGTCCTTTTGGAAATTCCAGGACTTCTCATCGAATCCCAACGCGTAAAAATAGTCGTGCGCCCGGTTCATCAGATAAAACAGATTCACGAGCGCCGCCGCCCGCCCCAAGCGTGGATCCCCGCCGCGCGATCCTTCCGGGGATGGGAAATCGAACTCTTGCGTCGCGCTGTAGCCGCGCCCGTCCCGGATCCCCTCGGC
>JBGSME010000783.1:0-4674 GCA_041740335.1 Bryobacteraceae bacterium
GCCGACCTCGACAAACAACTCCAAGCCTGGCGCGACCCGCGCGCCACCGGCCACGGCGACGTATTCGATTCCTATCCCTACGGAGGCCGCACCGGAGCCGGCTCGTCAAAAAAGAAGAAGAAGTAAGCCCTATAACCCAAAAATCGGGCGCTGCGCCTCCGGCAGCTTCCGCGGCCTCATCTCCCGATCCAGGAACACATGCCGTGTAAACCCCGTAGCCAGCGTCACGCCAGTCGCTGCGGCGCAAATCTCATAGTCGAACCGCACCAACCGCGCATTCGATTCCCCCAGCGTCGTGTACACTGCCACCTCATCGTCGTACCGCGCCGGAGCCATATACCGGCACGACGCCTCCACTACCGCCAGATGCAGTCCCGTCTGCTTTTCGAAATCCGCATAGCGCAACCCCGCGCTGCGAAAGAATTCCACCCGGCCCACCTCCATCCAGATCAGGTAGTTGGCATGGTACACAATCCCCATTTGATCGGTCTCTGCATAGCGGACCCGGAGGCGAACTTCGTGGCGCGTCATCGAAGCCTCAGCATAGCGCGGCCGCCAAACGCCCGGACGCCGTCCGCTGGAACCGGAGCCCCGATGCAAGCGTCTGTTAGGATATCGCTGTGAGGATACGCGTCTTATTTTTCGGCATGTTGAAAGAGGTAGTCGGGCGCGCTTCCGACGAAATCGAGGCAAGCGCCGGTGATCGGCTGCAGGATCTGTTTGACCGCTACGCCCGCTCGGCGCCCCGCCTGCGCGACTACGAAGGCAGCGTCGTGCTCGCCCGCAATCACGAATTCGCCTCCCGCGACACCCCCGTCGCCGACGGCGATGAAGTAGCATTCCTGCCGCCCGTCAGCGGCGGCTCCGGATTCGTCCGCGAGATCGTCGACCCGGCTACCGGAAACTTCTTCGCTTTAACCCGCGATCCGATCGACGCCCGGGCCATCGTCGCCCGCATCCAGCGCCCCGAGGACGGCGCAGTCGTCGATTTCGAAGGCATCGTCCGCAACAACACGAAAGGCCGCCCCACACGCTTCCTCGACTACGAGTGCTACGAGGAAATGGCGGTAAAGATGATGGCTTCAATCGGCGCTGGAATCGCGTCTGAAAACGCCATCGGCCGCATCGCGCTTGTGCATCGCCTCGGGCGCATGCAGATCGGCGAGGCAAGCGTAGTTGTCGTTGTCTCCGCGCCCCATCGCAAAGCGGCTTTCGCGGCTGCTCTCGAGGGCATCAACCGGCTGAAGAAACTGGTGCCGATCTGGAAAAAGGAATATTTTGAGGATGGCGAGGTTTGGGTGGAGGGCGAATGGGACGATTCGGTTCGGCCATAACCGCCACCCTGCTCCTGCTCGGCGCAAGCCTCCTCCACGCGCAAGCTACCGATCCCGTCTTTCGCGTCGATGTCGATCTCGTCCGGCTGCTCATCACCGTGAAAGATGGCCACGGCCGTTTGGTCGGCTCTCTCCAAAAAGACGACTTCCACATCGCCGACAGCGGCGTCCCCCAAAGCATCGCCGTATTTGAGCGCCAAACCGAACAACCCTTGTCGGTAGCGCTGTTGGTCGACACCAGCGGCTCCACCGCCAAGGATCTGAAGTATTCGGTGCAATCGGCCAGCCGCTTTCTTCGCGCTCTCGTCCGCGAGGGCAATCCCCGCGATGCGCTCGCCCTGTTCAGCTTCAATCACGACGTCACCTTGCGCACCAGCTTCACCCGGAATCCACTGCGCGTCGAACGCGCCCTGGACCATCTCCAGGCCGAAGCCGGCACTTCGCTCTACGACGCCCTGATTCTCGCCTCCGAAACGCTTTCCGAACGCACCGGCCGCAAGGTGATCGTCGTCGTCACCGATGGCGGCGATACCACCAGCTACCGCAGCTACCACGACGCCCTCCGCGCCGTCCATGGCATCGATGCCGTCATCTTCTCCATCGTCGTCGTGCCCATCACCAACGACGCCGGACGCAACGTCGGCGGCGAGAACGCGCTCACCTCGCTCAGCCGCGGCACCGGCGGCCAGGTGTTTTTTCCATCCGTCGGCCCCGCTCTCGACGCCGCCTTCACCGGCATTCTCGAAGCCCTTCGCACCCAGTATCTGGTCGGGTATTATCCGTCCGCCCTGCCCCCTTCCGCCGATTCGTTCCGGAAGGTCACAATCACGTTGAAGGACCATGGTTTGCAGCCGTTTGCGCGCGATGGATATTATGGGAAGTAACAGCTCTTGACCCTGAAGCCATCCATGAACAAACCAAAACCCTCCAAGACCAAATCCAGAGCGCCCGAGCAGACCTTCGAAGAAGTCCGCTACCTGCGCCAACTCATCGATCAGAAGCAAACCGTGTGCGTCAAGCTCATGGACGATGAACTCGTCACCGGCATCATCGAGTACTACGACGCCAACTTCATCCGCGTCACCCGCGACGACGGCCCCAATCTTTTTATCTTTAAACACGACATCAAGTATCTCTACGAGGCCGCCGCTTAGTGCCGTCGTATCTCGAAACAGCCACTAGTATCGCCAGAGAAGCCGGCGCCCTCCTGATGCGCTTCTATGAGCGCCGCATCGGCTTTGAACTCAAGGGCGATTTCGATCTCGTCACCGAAGCCGACCGTACGTCGGAAAAACTCGTTGTCGAACGCCTCCGTACCCATTTTCCCCATCACGGCATCCTCGCCGAAGAAGGCGGCGGCCACGAAAGCCCGTCCGAGTATCGTTGGTATGTCGACCCCCTCGACGGCACAACCAATTTCGCCCACGGATATCCCGCCTTCAACGTCACCCTCGCGCTCGAGCAAGCCGGCCGCATGATCGCCGGCGTCGTCTACGATCCCGTCCGCGACGAACTGTTCGCGGCCGAACGCGGCGGCGGCGCCTATCTCAACAACAAGCGCATGCGCGTCACTCCCGCCGCGCGCCTGGAAGACAGCCTTCTCGCAACCGGATTCCCCAGCTACAAACGGCATACCGACGTCAATGTCCACTTCTTTCACCAGGTGGCCATGACCACCCATGGTGTCCGCCGCAGCGGTTCCGCCGCCATCGATCTCTCCTATGTCGCCGCCGGACGCCTCGAAGGGTTTTGGGAGTTCGGTTTGAAGCCCTGGGATCTGGCCGCCGGCACCCTCCTCATTGAGGAAGCCGGGGGACGATGCACCGACATGCGCGGCAATCCGATGGAAGTCACCGGAAAGCATCTCGCCGCCACCAACGGAGCGATCCACGACGAACTCATCGGGCTCTTCGGCGAGGTTTTCACGGGATCCTATCGCGTTCCACTGCCCCAACTGTAGACGGCAGACATTCTACCTTCGAGGTGACAGAGCAATGTTGCTACTGCTGGCGCTCTCGATTCCGGCCGCGGGATGGATTCCCGCACGTTGGCATTCGGCGGATCCGAAGTCGATCGAAACGGTCAAACTCACTCCGGTCAATTGCCTGCTGCTTGAGCGCGAGCATTGGTCGGCCGCGTTTTCAAACGCAGCCACCGCCCGCGGCATCCTGAGCCTCGGCCTCGTCCGCCCCGGCGACTCCACCGATGCGTTGGCGGACTCTGCATCCGCCGCCGGCCTTGCCGGGCTGGTCCTCGAAGGTTTAACCGCGCCCGCCGCCGGCCGTCTCCGGGCATCGCTCGCCGATTCCCGGATCCCCGTCATCGAAATGGGCCCGCGAACACGCATGCGCCTCGACGACAATGCGGGCATTGTGGCCACCAGTCAAGGCGTCTGGGCCGGTATCAATACCGTCGACGACGGTTCGGCCAAGGCAGCACCGAGCGGCGGCCCGTGGATCGATACCAATTCCGGATTCCTGCGCTTCGTCCGCGCCGCCACAAACGCTGCTGCCATCTGGCTCGGCAACCGCCCCCCGGAAGGGGCGGTGATTCCGCTGCCACGCTATCTCCAATCTGTGAGCGACGCCGCGCTCGCAGGAGCAAGGTGGGTCGTCTCGCTCGACGCCGCTTTCGAGAAACGATTGCTCCAGGGAGACGCAGATGCCGTGCGCGACTGGAAGCGCATCGGGACCCATCTGGCTTTTTACGAAGCCCACCCCGAGTGGCGCGGCTATCGGCCGGTCTCGCAACTGGCCCTCGTCCAGGATGTGGAAAGTGGCGGCCTCATTTCCGGCGGCATCCTGGATATGATCAGCGTCAAGCATACGCCCGTCCGCGCCGTGCCAGGCCGCCGGCTTACCACCGACGAAGCGATGCTTGGCGCCAACATGGCCGTCAACGTGGACCCTGCCTCCATGACCCCGGCCCAGAAAGAAATCCTTCGCCGCTTCACCCGCGCCGGCGGCACCCTGCTCACCGCCCCGCCCGGATGGAAATTTCCTCCTCAACGCGACAACCAGATCACTCTCGACAAAGACGACGTCGAGAAACTCGACCAGATCTGGAAGGAAGTCAACGCCATGACCGGACGCCGCAATCTCGGAGCCCGGCTGTTCAACGTCTCAACCATGCTGTCGAGCCTCGCGGCGCCGGAAGGCGGCAAGCCGCTGGTGCTCCAAATGGTCAACTATTCCGATTTCGTGGTGGAAGACGTCACCGTGCACGTGCTCGGCAAATTCAAAAGGGCAAGTCTCCTCGAGCCAGGCACGCCCCCGCGCCTCATGGAAGTCTACGACAATGAAGAAGGTACCGGAATCGATATTGATAAGGTCGCCACCGC
>JBGSME010000784.1:0-1546 GCA_041740335.1 Bryobacteraceae bacterium
TCCTGACAGGCGTAGATGATGTCGAAGCCGGCCGTCCATAACGTGACCGCCGCGGTCAGCCACAGGATCCGGGCATCGAGATTTCCCGTCACGGCGATCCAGGCCGCCGCCGGCGCGATCCCCAATGCGAATCCGAGCACGAGATGGCACAACGCCGTGAATCGCTTGGTGAAGGAGTAAACCAGGACCACGCCCAGCGCCACCGGCGCCAGTTCCAGGCACAGCTTGTTGAGCATCGCGGCGGCCACGAGAAACACCGCGACCGCCGCGGCGAAGAAGCCCCACGCGAAACGCAGCGATAGTAGTCCGGAGGGAATGTGGCGGCTTTGGGTGCGCGGATTCCGAGCGTCGATCCGGGCGTCCACAATGCGGTTGAACGCCATCGCCGCCGAGCGCGCGCCCACCATGGCCACGATAATCCAAACCAGCCGCCGCGCCATTTCGACGCCCGCGAGTGGAGTTTCGCGCAACGCGAGCATCGCCCCGGTTAAGGCGAAGGGGAGTGCAAAAACGGAATGCTCGAACTTGATCATGTCGAGCGCGAGACGAATCTTGCGGCCGAGCCCGGCCGGCGGGTTGGAAACCATTGGTGATGAGAAGTGTTCGCCCACTACAATAGATTGTACAGATGGACGAAACGCAACTGAAGAATCTACTCGCCCAAGTGAAAGACGGCTCGGTGGCAATCGACGATGCGATCGGGCGGCTGCGCCATATGCCTTTCGAGGATTTGGGCTTCGCAAAAGTGGACCATCACCGAGCGCTGAGGCAAGGCATGCCGGAGGTGATCTTCGGACAGGGCAAGTCGCCCGAGCATGTGCGCGCAATTGCCGAGAAGCTACTGGAGCGGTCTTCGAATCTGCTCGCCACCCGCTGCGAACCGGAGGCAGCCGAGTTGGTGATGGCACAGTTCTCCGACGCGGAGTATTTCCCATACTCGCGAGTTGTCCGCGTCTGGCGAGATCGCGAGATCCGCGGCAAGGGCCGAATTGCCGTCATCTGCGCCGGCACCAGCGACATTCCGGTGGCCGAGGAAGCCCAGTTGACTGCCGAAGTAATGGGCAACGAAGTGGACTCGATCCAGGACGTCGGCGTCGCCGGCATCCATCGCCTGATGGCCAATCGGGAGCGGATCTCGGGAGCGCGGGTCGCCGTTGTTTGCGCCGGGATGGAAGGCGCGCTGCCGAGCGCGGTGGGCGGATTGGTATCATGCCCCGTAATCGCGGTGCCCACCAGCATCGGCTACGGCGCCAGTTTCAACGGACTGGCCGCGCTGCTCGGCATGCTGAACAGCTGCGCCAGCAACGTTTCGGTGGTGAACATCGACAACGGCTTCGGCGGCGGTTACGTCGCCAGCCTGATCAACCGGCTGTAGGCATTCATGACCGGCGATCTGGAGAAAAGGCGATAGGAACCCTTGCTCGACGGCCTCAACGGATGGAACGGCGGACCGACTTCTGCTAAAATCGAAGCGAGGTGCGGTAGTGGCGGGAGAGGCTGAAATCGTGCCTGTGGGGACATACACAAGCCACCCTAGCTCAGTTGG
>JBGSME010000785.1:0-1858 GCA_041740335.1 Bryobacteraceae bacterium
GCCCTGGCGCGAATGGGCCGGCGGGTGGCGCTCTTTCCTGACCTTCCATCTGGACGAAACCACTGGACTGTCCCGGCCGCCGGAACCGGTGGACATCGCGCTGCGCTTTCCCCTTGCGGAGACCGCGGCGCTTGACCGTGAACTTCGGCTGGCGCGTGTGGAGAACGGCGCGCTGGTTGAGACGCCCTGCCAGGTGTACGGAGAGGTGGCGCGCCGCGGCTATCGTGCGTGCCGGCTGTTGTTTCTGCCCACGTCCGCGCCGCACTCCCGCTCCACCTGGATCGTCTTCTACGGGAATCCGGACGCCGAACTCCCTGCGTATTCGAGCGATCTGCGCACGGCTGGGGAGGGCTTCGGTCTCGATATCGAGAACGACTTCTTCCGGGCGTCGCTCTCACGGCAGATGGGACAGCTCGAACGGCTCACCTTCAAACGTGAGCATGGGCTGGAGCTGTTCGCCGGCGGCGAGGGGCACGGAGAGCCGCCGGGCATCGATTGGGCGCACGACTATGTCAGTTCGGGTAACTTTCAAAAGCTGCGGATTACTCTTTGGGACCAGTGTCCGGACTATGAAGTAATCCGCGGACCGCTGTCGACAATCGTCCGCCGCTGGGGTTTCCCGTACTCGCCGGTGCACCCGGTGTTTTCGCCGAGCCGGGTGCATATGTTCGTCGAGTATCGTTTCTACGCCGGACTGCCATGGTTCCATAAGACGGGCCGGATCGACGTGATCAAGGACGTAGAGGCGGAGGCCCTGCGCGACGATGAGTGGGTGTTCTCGGGACAGTCGTTCACCGACCCGGCATGGATGGGTCCGGATGGAAAGCTGCGCCTGGGCGCGGTGGACAAGGCGCTGGCCGATCAACTGTGGAGCGTCGGTTTTGTGAATCGTACCTCGGGCGACGCATTTCTCGCGATGTTTCTCGAGCATCGCGGCGAGGGCCTGCCGGAACTCCGGCATTCCGGGTCGCCGCAGATGTTCTACAAGTGGCACGGGCACGTTTGGAGCCGGTATCCTCTGCCGGGTAAGCAGGTGCCGGCCGGCGCGGTGCTCCACCAACGCAATGCTTACGTGGTGATGAACTACGGGCCGGATGGCGCGCCGGCGGCCGAGACCATGCGCCATCGGCTGACCAATCCTTTGGCGGCCTCGCCTGGCGAACTGCCGCGCGGCATTACGGCCAAGGCTATGGCGGGAAGGCTCGCAAGGCCCGGGGAAGGCGGCGACAGCCCGATACCGAAACAGGCGCTATGGGACGCGCTTCTCGATTGCAAGGATGAGCAACTCTATCGAGCCGATGTGAATGTTGTCGAACTGGGGCTGGTGCGCGATGTGCGAGTTCGCGGCGATGTGGTGACGGTAGTGATGCAGATGCCCCATCGCGGGCGGCCGCGGCTTGGGTATTTCGAATATGGGTCGGGTGGAAACTCCATGCCGGTGCGGCAGCGGCTGATGCGGGTGGCGGGCGTGCGCAAGGTGATTGTGGAGCAGACGTGGGAACCGGAATGGTCCTCCAACAGGCTTACCGGCGATGGCCGGCGCAAGTTGGGGTTGGAGGACTGGGCGTAGCAGCGCTCGCCGGCATTTGACCGGACAAGATCGGAACTCCCGGTTACGGCGCGAGCCGCTCCCGGACCCACGGGCCGCCGGCTTCGAGCCGATAGCGGATCCGGTCATGCAAACGGAACTCGCGCCCTTGCCAGAATTCCACCGAAACCGGGTTTACGCAATAGCCGGTCCAATCAGGCGGCACCGGAACCTCGGCGGCGCCATCGAAACGATGCTCCACCTCCCGGAACAATTTTTCGAGGGCCTCGCGCGATGCAATGACGGCGCTCTGGCGGGACGCCCACGCCG